>DAITOW010000103.1:0-8919 GCA_036833965.1 Oleiphilaceae bacterium | reverse complement strand
AGACCTTTGTGAATTTAAAATGGTTCGTAAACGATAGCGGGAGCGGCGGTCAGGTCAACACTTCCGTTATTGAACTTAAGGATCGAGTTGAAAATGGTCGAGCTCACGGGAGTGATGCCGTGTTTTTTGGAGAGGTAAGCGGACTCCGGAATATCATCGAGCACAGCCATACGTTTACCGGCAAAGTCTCCCGGAAGAATAATGCTTCGGTCACGCGTAAACATAAAGATCGCGCCGGCAGGCCCTATCGCAAAAATTTCGTACTCGCCGACACGCATTAACTTTGCGGCTTTATCCGAAGAAAGTGATTTTAGAACGATTCCCAAGGCTTCATAGCTAGGGATAGCTCCGATGGCACCAAGGCTACCTGTGAGGCTGTTAAACTCGCGGGCTCGAAATCCCAGCATATTGACGGCATCGCAGCGACCCAAACGAAACTCTTCAATCGCCACTCGCTCGTCCGAATACACGACGTAACTCAGATCAACGCCCCAGTTTGCTGCATGGATCTTGGCTTCGGCCATAATTTGTCCGACAGGGCCTGCTTTACCGATAGGATCCCAAACGCAGGCCAGTACAGGCACGAGATCCTTCGCAACACCGCCGACGGTGTTGGCGGAACTTAGTGGAGAAACGGCGCTGAAAATTACTAGAGCGAGGGTAGAGAAAAACTTCTTTAGCATCATAAGATTGGGACTTTTATCTTTGTTCCGGACCAGTTTACTGGTGGTGTGTTCGCATGTCATGCGCTGGCGCACAAACAAAGGAAATAAATAAATGGCAATGCAATTTTTGCAGAGTAGATATCTGCTTTTATTCTACTCCTAATCAGTAAATGCTTCTTGTCAGATTAGGCCAAGCGAAAGTTTGCTTCAGTTTCGCGGTAGAAGAAGTGAGAGCGTTGCATGGCGTATTCACAAGGGTTATAACAGATGGCGCACACTGGGCATGGGTATATAACTGCAGTTTATTGGCATCAGGCCCTGCTACAGGGTTAGCATACAGTAATTGGCACCCGCTGCGTTAGAGATGTCGGCGTTGGTGCGCGCCCTTAATGGAAGTGCAGGGCTTGGCTTGCGGTCAGAAGCGAGCAACAGAAGAATAATATTTGATGGATCACAGGCAATGATTAATTACGAAGAGCAGTTGGTCGCCGAAGATGGCTTGAAGCTGCATGTATACAGATACTTTCCCGAGCGGGCCGATGCCGCTTTAGTGATATCGCATGGGTGGAGTGAGCACGCTGGGCGTTATCATGAGTTGGCGCTATGGTTTGCTCAGCACGGTTTTGAAGTGCACGCGCTTGATCATCGTGGGCATGGTAAGTCTGAGGGTGTGCGCGGGCATGTGAATAGTTGGGCTGAGTATACACGTGATCTGGAAACCCTTCGTAAGACCGTAAAACAGGAATTTCAGTATCTTCTTGGTCATTCCATGGGAGGTATGATCGCTGCCTTGCATTTGCTTGAATATCCTGATGTTTTTAAAGCTGCCGTATTGAGCGGTCCAGCTGCCGATGTTTCTTACAAGGTGCCAGCATTCAAGAAGATTCTTGGCCATTTGATGAGTAACTGGTATCCATCGCTCGCCTTGAAGAACAAGATTGATCCAAACATTGTTTGTGGTAACCAGGATGTGGTGGATGATTATGTGAATGATCCGCTCAATCATGGTCAGGTATCTGCGCGCTGGTTTAACGACTACCTCAAGCAAATTGAGCGTCTCAAGCGGGATGTTGGTACCATAAAAACTCCGGTTGCTATCTGGCATGGCGAGAAAGATGAACTGGTGGCTCCTTGGGTAGGCAAGCAATTATTTGAAGGGCTTGCTTGTGAAGGGAAGCAATTTCATACAGTTGGCGATGCGCTCCATGAGATTTTGTTTGAGCACAATTGGCGCGATATTGCGGGCCAAATGAAAAGCTGGCTCGAACGTCACTGAGCTTGGTCAATAAGCCCTAAAAATACCCCTTACTATTTGCTTTTCCGAGTTGGCGCGCAACGCGCCAATCGTATAGAATACGCGCCTTTTCACGGTTGTGTGTAGGCTCAGAAATGCTTGAAGTAAACCCCATTATCCAGAAGATCAAAGATCTGCTTGAGCGTGTTGCGACGCTTAGGGGGTATCTTTGACTTTGATGTCAAAAGTGAACGTCTGGTCGAAGTAACCAGAGAGCTTGAAAGTGCCGAGGTTTGGGATGATCCGGCAAATGCGCAGGCGCTTGGTAAAGAGCGCGCAAGCCTGGAGGCGGTTGTCACCACCATTGAAGAGCTTGAGTCCGGTTTAAGTGATTGTCAGGACCTGCTCGATATGGCTGTTGAGGAACAGGATGCGGATGCTGTTGCAGATGTGCAAACAGAGTTGAACGCCCTCGAAGAAAAACTTGAGGTGCTGGAGTTCCGAAGAATGTTTTCCGGTGAAATGGATCCGAACAATGCCTACATGGATATTCAGGCTGGCTCTGGCGGAACAGAAGCACAGGATTGGGCCTCAATGCTATTGCGAATGTACTTGCGTTGGGGTGAGGACAAGGGCTTCAAAACCGAGTTAATTGAAATCTCTGATGGTGAAGTTGCTGGTATTAAAAGTGCCACTATCCAGTTTACCGGTGAATACGCTTTCGGGTGGCTTCGCACGGAAACAGGTGTGCACGGGTTGGTTCGAAAATCACCTTTTGATTCGGGCAATCGTCGTCACACATCCTTTGCTTCGGTCTTTGTTTCTCCCGAGATTGATGACAACGTCGACATCGAGATTAATCCGGCGGATTTGCGTGTAGATACCTATCGTTCAAGCGGCGCGGGCGGTCAGCACGTCAACACTACGGATTCTGCAATCCGGATCACGCACGTTCCAAGCGGTATCGTTGTGCAGTGCCAGAATCAGCGCTCTCAGCACCAGAACAAAGACAAAGCGATGCAGCAGTTACGTGCCAAACTCTATGAACTGGAAATGATGAAACGTAATGAAGCGGCGCAAGCATTGGAGGAGTCCAAGTCGGACATTGGCTGGGGAAGTCAGATCCGCTCCTATGTCCTTGATTCATCTCGAATCAAGGATTTGCGAAGCAATGTAGAAACAAGCAACTGCAACGCGGTGCTTGATGGAGATTTAGACCGGTTTATTGAAGCTAGCCTTAAACTGGGATTGTAATTTTTATTCGGGAATCAATATGTCGAACGATGTGAACACAGAACAAACTCTATCGGTAGAAGATCAAAACAAGCTGATTGCCGAGCGTAAGGCGAAGTTGGAGCAGTTACGTGAAGGCTGCTCTTCCAATGGTCACCCAAACGATCATCGACGCGAGAATATGGCGGGTGCCTTGCAGGCGAAGTACGGCGAGAGCACCAAAGAAGAGCTGGCTGAACTTGCGATTCCGGTAAGCGTTGCGGGACGGGTAATGCGTCGCGGGGGGCCATTTATCGGTCTGCAGGATAGCAGTGGTTCCATTCAATGCTACGTAGGTAAGCCTCTTCAGAAAGAGTCTAAGGACTGGGCAAACCTGGATTTGGGCGACATTGTTGGTGTGAGTGGAACATTGAGCAAGTCGGGTAAGGGTGATCTGTACGTTGAAGTCAGCGACGTCGCAAACTTTCGTATTTTGACCAAATCTTTGCGTCCTCTTCCTGATAAGTATCATGGTTTGTCAGATCAGGAGATGAAATATCGCCAGCGTTACATCGACTTGATAGCCAATGAAGATACGCGCCAGACTTTCCGTGTTCGGTCTGCAATTGTCAGCAGTATTCGCAACTACCTGACAAAACATGACTTTATGGAAGTGGAAACGCCGATGTTGCAGGTCATTCCGGGTGGTGCAACCGCGAAACCATTTGAAACACACCACAACGCATTGGGCATTGATATGTTCTTGCGCATCGCGCCGGAGCTTTATCTCAAGCGTTTGGTTGTAGGTGGGTTTGAGCGTGTTTTCGAGATCAACCGAAACTTCCGAAACGAAGGGCTCTCAACGCGTCATAATCCTGAGTTTACGATGATTGAGTTTTATCAGGCGTATGCGGATTACCATGACCTCATGAATCTGACTGAGGACATGTTACGAACGGTCGCACAGGAAGTTCTCGGTACAACCGATATCAGAAGTACCACCAAAGGCGCGAATGGCGAAGTTCTTGAAGAGAAAATGTATGATTTCAGTCAGCCGTTTACTCGCTTAACAATGGCTGAGGCTATCCTGAAATACAATCCGGATTTTGATGCCAGTGTGATTAATGACCCCGAGGGTCACTTCGAAGCCCTGAAAGCTTATGCGAAGCAAGTGGGTGTGCCCGACTCGCCACAGCAGAAAACATGGGGTGCTGGTAAGTATTTGTGTGAGATCTTTGAAGCAACAGCAGAAGAGAAACTAGACCAGCCTACCTTCATTACTGCTTATCCGTGGGAAGTATCACCTCTTGCTCGTCGCAGTGACACGAATCCTTTTGTGACGGATCGTTTTGAGTTTTTTGTCGGTGGTCGCGAGCTTGCGAATGGCTTCTCCGAGTTGAATGACGCAGAAGATCAGAAGCAGCGCTTTCAGAAGCAGGTTGCCGAGAAAGACGCCGGAGACGATGAAGCGATGCATTTTGATGCGGACTACATTACCGCGCTGGAATATGGTTTGCCGCCAACTGCGGGAGAGGGTATCGGGATCGACCGCTTGGTGATGCTATTTACCGACTCGCCAAGCATTCGTGATGTTATTCTGTTCCCGCATATGAAACCGCAAGCATAGAGCGACTTCAGATGTCGATGGTTGATCTGTTGATCGAGTCCTGGCGACATAAGCTGGGGGAGCAGTTTGAGCTCCCCTACATGCGTTCTCTGGAAGCTTTTCTTGAGGCAGAGCGCTCTGCAGGAAAGGAGATCTTTCCACCAGAAAGTCTGACCTTTAATGCACTTAATTCTACCCCCTTTGAGCAGGTGCGTGTTGTCATACTTGGGCAAGACCCATACCATGGTCCGGGACAGGCGCATGGCCTGAGTTTTTCAGTTCAGCCAGGTGTCGCGATTCCTCCATCCCTGACGAATATCTATAAAGAACTGTATGCCGATGTAAGTGCTGTGCCGCCAATGCATGGTTGCCTGGAAAGCTGGGCAGAGCAGGGTGTATTGTTGCTTAATGCGGTATTAACGGTTGAGAAGGGAAATGCCGGGGCTCATCAAGGGAAGGGTTGGGAGACATTTACCGATACGGTTATCCGCAAGCTTAATGAGCAAAGAGAGCATCTCGTATTTATTCTTTGGGGAAGTTACGCTCAGAAGAAGGGGTGTTTCATTGATCAGTCAAAGCATTGTGTTTTGACTTCTGTGCATCCATCGCCATTGTCGGCGCATCGCGGTTTTTTTGGAAGCAAGCCATTTTCCCGGTGCAACGCCTACCTGAAGAGTCAGGGCTTGCCGGAAGTTAGCTGGAGCTTGCCGCTCCAGCTTTGATCTCGAATTACATATTGAGTAAGGCCATTGCTGCTTCCATTTCCGCATTCAGATCTTCATCTTGATGATCCGGATCCGGATTGATGCCAACACGTTCAAACGCAGAAATAGTACTGTAGTCCATTTCCGCAAAGTGATGGCTAGTGCCAGCATAACTTTGAAGAAGCGAGACCATCACCAGATCGGCGTAATCCACTTTGTCGACTTTGCGACTGAAATTCGTACATTCTTTCGGGACAATCGCAAGCTCCGCAGGGAAGGCCCATTTTTCGAGAATCTTATCGCCAACCAGTGGCTGCAATTCTTCCAGTAAGTTATCAAGAATAACGTTGTTAATTTGAATGTCGTTGTCTTCAACAAACTTCAAAACCGGAAGCGCACCAATCGAATGTATCAGGCCGGCGAGAGTGGCTTGACCTGGTTGGAGATGTGAATGCTGACGGGCCAGCACTGTGCACATACCGGCAACCTCAGTACTCTTTTCCCAAACCTGACGCATTTTCTTGTCGATCATTTCGGATGTTGCCTGGAACATCTGCTGCATCGCCAGACCCATTGCCAGACTACTTGTGTAGGTCATGCCGAGACGGCTTACTGCCATATTCAGGTTTGAGATTTCAGCGTTACCGCGAAAAAGGGGGCTGTTGCTCACTTTAATGATTCGGGCAGAGAGTGCGGCGTCCTTTTCGATAACGTCGATCAAATCACCGATACCGGTATCTTCCTTCTCAGTTACCTCCCGGACGTTAAGCGCAACTTCGGGTAACGACGGAAGACCGAGACGGTCATCGTCAATCGCCGAATTAATTTCTTGGATGATCTTATTTGCAAGCTCGGACATGCGTTCACTTTCCTTAACTTTACTATCTGGCATAGGGCCAGAGTGGGATAGTTTATTATTGAGTTAAGTGTAGGCGAGAATTGACGCTTAGCAGCTATATCTTTGATTATTAATGTTAATTGTAATGAAGTTCAGTAATTTTTAATGGTTGGGTCGGGTAGCCCTCGAGAAAGGCTGGTTCTGAGTGCTCGACAAACGTCATGTCACAGACGAGTAATCCAGACAAAACGCCATCGCTTGGGTGTGCCCTCACAAGTTGGCCAATTTTTTTACCTTCGCTATTCAAGATATTACTACCGGGTAGAACGCTGAATGTGGCCTCATTGTTAAGGACGAAGTGGTACATTTTCTTCTTGAGTTTGCCGAGAAACTTCATTCTGGCGATGATTTCCTGGCCCGTGTAGCAGCCCTTTTTAAAGCTGACAGCACCCAGATCCTGCAGGTTGAGGTGTTGGAGAATGAAGGTGTCGAGAGTTTCGGGATAAAGCTCAGGAATCCCCTGATTTACATCTTCTTTGAGCCAAAGTGCAAGCTCTTCCTCAGAGGATAAGGGCTCCAGAGCGCATGAACTCCACAGTTCGCTTCTTCTTCCTGAAATGTCAGCGGCTCGCTTGAATCCAAGACTGTCTAATTCGATTTGTTTTGATTTGCCGTCGCAGGAATCTGTCAGACCGTACACTGCAAAATCGTCCTGCTTGACGATCTCGCACTTGAAAAAGACTTTGTACTTGCTCAAAACCTGAATGCCTGAATCTGCGATTTCGTTGTGTACGCGAATCCAGAAAGCCCCGTCAATTCGTGCGATCACAAACAGCCAATACATTCTGCCTTTGGGGGTGTTCGCAGTTCCGTAACTCCAGCTGTTCTCCTCCAGAGCCTCGACATCGCAGCTGACTTGCCCTTGCAAGAACCTGGCAGCGTCAGGGCCGTCAATTTTTATTAGAGTGTAGGGGAGTCTGAGGTAGTTCTCGGTCATAGCGTATCTTCAGTAGTCTTGAGGCTAAATTGTTTATTGTGTGTCGCATGAACTTTAAGACGGCGCAACTCTTCGCATTTGGTTACGGTGAGAGGCGACAGAAAGATCAAAACGGATTCGTTTCGCTCTGTAAGGAGGCGAAGCAATCCCCAGTGTGCACCGAACCAGAGTTGTTCTCCAAATCTGGCAGGCTTGAACTCGTTGTTCGCAAACAGCTTCAATTCCTTGTTGTTGATGCTGATTTTGCAATTGCGCGGCACGCGCACCGTCGTTTCGAATGCATACCACGCATTGAGAGAGATGATCGCGAGAGCCAATATCCAAACGGTACTGAATCCTGCAGCGAAAGCGAGCGAAGCTACAAATATGGAGGGCGTGAGCAATAGGGCGCAAGCTCGCCGAGAAGGCCTTAGCTCCAGTCTAACTTGGTTGAACACGATCCAGAATCAACTTTACCATGCGCGCGTGGTCGGCATCGCTTGGGACGCTTTTTTGCATAAACCACTGAAACAAATCGGTATCTTCGCACTCGAGTAATTTCTCGTAACGTGCCTGATCTTCAGGTTCCAGATTCAGATACGCTTCTTTTAAAAAGGGCACTAGCAGCACATCAAGTTCAAGCATGCCGCGTCGGCTGTGCCAAAATAGTCTGTTAAACTTGATGCGTTCAGGCGAGTCGTGCGGGAGATCGGTATATTCTGGCATTAAAGCTTGCTCTTTATGAATGTGAGCCGATTATAAGAACCGAGTGCTTCCCACTCAAGCATTCACGCTGATATTAGTGCGTATTTATGCTTCTGTTGAAACGTGTGAGGTAGTTTACCTCTAGCGCTTCCAGAGCAGACATTTCCCATTCGATCGATGTCGGCTGTGCGCGTTCAGCTTTTTTTGTGGAAGAGCTCTGATTGCTTTTAACCCGTTTCAGGCTCAACAGTGTTTTGCGGTGGTTGTTTGCTTGCGTGTCCAAAGTATTTGCTCCCTTACAAATGGTTACACGAACTTACGAAGCGCAATAATGCATGTTATTTTATGTAAGTTCTCTATCTGGAACGCGTTTTATCCAATCGTTTTCTCTTTTTTACATTTACTTGAGGTTTGAAGGGTGAATTGCAGATGATCGGCGACTGGTTTGTGTATGTGATTGAGACTGAGTGCGGTGCTCTTTATACCGGTATTACAAAGGATGTGGAACGACGATTTTCTGAGCATCAGGGAGCGAAGGATGGCAACAAACAGGGTGCTCGATATTTTCGAGGGCGTCGTCCAAAACGTGTCGTTTATACTGAGGTTTGCGAAGGGAGAAGTGCGGCTTCAAAGAGAGAATATGAGATCAAGGCAATGTCCAAAAAGCAGAAACTTGCCTTGATCTCAGCGCAGGCCTAATTCTTAAGCGCGTCGCTTTTTAAAACTCTGTAGTCCGAGGCTGGCCATGATTTGCGCGACGGCAGACCAGGCGCTGAGCTTTGGTTTCGGAGCCTTCCCATTTCCCATTCTCGCGAGTTGGAATTCGTACCAGGTAATATCCAACATGGTCATTGTGTCTACTGCTTTTACGCCAGTGGTCGGGCGCTGCAGCTCGATACGATAGCTTGCGTCTTCTAGCAAGTTGTTTGCAACATCCGGTGATACGGCAAGGGGGCGCGCAAGTCCGATCATGTCACAC
>DAITOW010000102.1:0-8955 GCA_036833965.1 Oleiphilaceae bacterium | reverse complement strand
AAACCATGCAGCGCGTCGCTAAGAAATTTAAGGACGATCCGAAGGTTTGTTCAAATGCCGCGCTGATTGAGGCTCGTGCTCACAAAGGTCAGGGGGACACGAAAAAATCAGACGAGATGTTTGCTAAAGCAAAGAAGTTGCTTGGCCAGCATGAGATGGATGCTGCAACGCAGTTGGAGTACGCTAAAACCCTCTACAGCATGGGTGAAACGTCTGAAGCCGAGGCCTTGCTTCATAAAATGGCTAGTGAACAGACTAACGATAAGGCCATTATCAAATCGATTAATGAACTTATTGATGAGCCGGTTGGTGTGCAAGCCAAAGTGCGGGCTCGTAAGCTGAATAAAACAGGGATTCAAGAATTTGAGGCAGGGAATCTTGATGCCGCTATTACAGCGTTTACCGAAGCACTTGAGTGTACGCCCAAGCATCCAGCCCTGAATCTCAATATCGTGCAAGTAACCTTGAAAATGATTGAGCAAAAAGGTCAACAGCCTCAGTTGATCCAACGATGCCGGAATTGCTTGGCAAATGTGAGCCATATCCCGCAGCAGCACGCACAATATCAGCGACTTAAGTTTTTACAGGACAAAGTGGCTGCTTTATAAACTAAAAGCGTTTTGTGTGGGTCGGCGAGAAATCTATCGCTTGGCAAATTTTCAAACTCGTCGGCTCGAGCTGGGTTTGCATGCATTAATTAATTCTGCAGAGCAATTTGCCACGGATTCCGTTGTATACATATTTTGGGGAAGATGTTGAGAGTGGAGGAGAATTGGCTCCCCGAGCTGGGCTCGAACTAGGCAAAGTCACTGAGTTTGCCACGGATTCCGTTGTATACATATTTTGGGGGAGATGTTGAGAGTGGAGGAGAATTGGCTCCCCGAGCTGGGCTCGAACCAGCGACCCACGGATTAACAGTCCGTTGCTCTACCAACTGAGCTATCGGGGAACTTCTCAACGGCGCGCATACTACCCACATCAAAAAAAAGCGTCAACAAAAAAAGACTGCTTAATCCAATAATTTGTGCGTGTTAACATAATTTCGATGTTTTTGTATGTAAATCAACCAGATGAGTAAAGCGCATGCCAGTAGAGCGCCTGAAGTACAAGCCGCCAATATTTTTGCGCAACCCTCACATTCATACGATTTGGGCGTCGTTTCGCAAGGTCGACCATCTTTTTAACGCGCCTTTTGAGGAAAAGTTGATAACTCCGGACCAGGACGAACTTTATGTTGATTGGTATAGGAATAATTCAACCCGCCTGGTAATTATTAGTCATGGCCTGGAGGGTAACAGCAAACGGCCATACGTATTGGGTATGACAGCCGCAGCCCTCGAGTGTGGCTGGGATGTGCTTGCCTGGAATTATCGGGGTTGTACGGGCGTTCCGAATAGAAAGCTCTCCAGTTACCATAGCGGTTCTACTGAGGATCTTCATTTTTTAGTGGAGGAGGCCGTCGCCAGAGGTTATTCGTCCATTTCCTTGTGCGGCTTTAGTGTTGGCGGTAATAAAACGCTTTTGTATTTAGGGCGGGAAAAGTCGATGGTTCCCCCCGAGGTAAAATCAGCGATCGCGTTTTCTGTTCCGTGTGACCTGGTTAATAGCTCCAAAGTGCTAGCAAAAAAGCGTAATCGAATTTACATGCGGAATTTTCTAACAACACTGGAGGAAAAGCTGCGGCAAAAACAGGATATGTATCCCGGTGCCGTTTCCCTTGAAGGGTTTGAGTCGATTAAAACTTTTGCGCAGTTTGATGAGCGATACACGGCTCCCATGAATGGTTTTAAAAGTGCTATGGATTACTGGGTGAAAAGCAGTAGTTTGCCGCATCTAATAAATATTGACCGGCCGACTGCTTTGATAACGGCGCTGGATGACCCCTTTCTTAGTAAAAGCTGTTTTCCGATAGAAGCGGCAGAACGTAATCCTAATTTTTACCTTAAGCTCACCAAATACGGTGGCCATGTCGCTTACATGACGAACGATAAATACTGTTTTTCTGAGAAAACAGGTATCGAGTTTCTCAACAGTAACTACTGATATTACCGGTTTTGTTCATCAACGATCGCAGTTAGTTCAGACTCTAAATGCGGTAGTACATTCGACAAGATGTATGGCTGTGCATCTGCGGTCGGATGTAGTTGGTCATCCTGCATTAATTCCGGCTTAAGGGCGACATCATCCAAAAGAAAAGGCACAAAGCCTAATTGGTACTCGTCGACCAGACTTTCGTACACATTATAAAATGCCTCGGTATAACGCTTGCCATAATTCGGTAGTATATGTATCCCTATCATGAGGACGCGTGCACCGGACTTACGCGAAGCGATAATCATCGCTTCCAGATTTGACTTCATTGTTTGCGGAGGAAAACCCCTGAGACCGTCATTCGCCCCAAGAGCAAGCAAAACGATATCCGGATTATAGCTGGCGAGGTGCTTCGGAAGGGCCGCCAGTCCACCGCCAGAGGTTTCACCGCTGATACTGGCGTTAATTACTTCGGCGCGGGTTGAAAGTGTCTCTCTCAATAAATTGACCCATCCCAGTTCCTTTGGAATGCCGTAAGCGGCGCTCAGACTGTCCCCCATGACCAATATTTTAATCGCATGTTCATCTGCAGCTATCGCTTTATGCGTAGTAATCAGTAAGCTGAGAACTGTAATTACAAAAACCAGCGGATACTTCACGCAAACCCTCCAAATAGATTTGAATTTTTTATGCTAACTCAAACAGCCAGAAATGCACTATCTCTTACTACCCATAATGTCTTTAAAACGGTTCATTTACCCGATTCCGACTTAGCCGTGTTAAAAGACGTGTCTTTTGAAGTCCCAGCGGGAGGTACTTGTGCGATCGTCGGACGATCGGGATCCGGGAAAACAACCTTGCTTGGAATCTTGGCAGGCCTGGATATTCCTACATCTGGCTCTGTATGCTTGGGAGAAGATGAGCTGACGACGATGTCTGAGGATGAACGTGCCGGTTTGAGAGGTCGTTCAATTGGTTTTGTTTTTCAATCGTTTCACTTGCTTGATCACTTAACGGCTTTAAAGAATGTCATGCTTCCAATGGAGCTAAAAGGCATGCCTGATGCAAAGGCGCGCGCTCAAGCGTTCCTCGCAAAGATGGGCCTTGAGGACCGGGTTGATCATTTGCCAAAACAGCTTTCCGGAGGGGAGCAACAGCGCGTTGCAATCGCGCGGGCTTTTGCGTGCGAGCCCCAGATCCTGTTTGCTGATGAGCCGACAGGTAATTTGGACGGCGTTACGGGGGCCGAGATAGTGGATAGCCTCTTTGAACTGAACGCACAACAGGGAACAACGTTGGTGTTGGTCACTCACGATGAGGCCTTGGCTGCCAGATGTGATCAACAATTGCGGCTTGAAAAAGGAGTGGTGACCAGTGGATGAGGGATTGGAGTTTAAGCGCATCACATTGATTGTAAAGCATGCTATCAGCTCGCTGGTTCAGCAGCATAGGCTGACGTCGCTACGACTATTGTTTTTGTCGGGACTGGTATCGGTCATTGCGGTGGTCAGCATTCTGTCTCTCTCCGGTTTTATGAAACAAACGCTGATAACGTCTTCAAGCGAGTTATTAGCCGGCGACCGGCAGTTGGTTAGTCCCAGAGAAATCCCCGAAGAGTGGGTTTCGAAAGCTCGGGAAATAGGCTTGTCGCAAAGTTTGGCGCTAGAGTTCAGGACGATGTTGTTTTCTGAGACTGGCTCTCAATTGGTCGAGGTCAAGGCGGTAGATAGTGCTTATCCTCTCAAAGGTGTGCTTGAATTGCAGCCTACTGATACAAGTGTAAGTGCGGGGCAAGCGATTCTTCAGAAGCGACTTTTCAGCTTGCTGGGCGTCGATATCGGTGACGAGCTTTATATAGGCGAAGCCGCTTTTAGTGTCGCGGGTGAATTGGTGCAAGAGCCTGATGTAGGCTTTAACATCGGTGGTCTTCAGCCTCGAGTGCTAATGAATCTTGTAGATGTACCCGATACCAAAGTCCTGATGCCAGGAAGTCGAGCCAAATGGCGTTATTATTTTGCCGGAGAAGAAGCCTCACTGGCTGAGTATGATCAGTGGATCGAGGAGCGAGTCAACTCAAGTCAACGTTATCAGGGCGTTCAGGGTGGGCGACCGGCCATTGCGAGTGCAATAGAGCGGGCAGAGGCCTATCTTGTTCTGGCATCGAGTCTTGCTGTACTTTTGGGTAGTTTGGCGATTGCTCTATCAGCACGACAGTATGCGCGCCAGCAAGTCATGGACGTCGCAATACTGAAGACTCTTGGCTTCACTGCTCGAGATGTGTTGCTTGTTTTTAGTAGTAAGCTGGTCATTCTGTCGGTTTTTGTCATCCTTTTCGGAGTTGTCGTTAGCGGTCTCATAGCGAACTATATGCTTGAGATTTTGCGTCCTCTCTTTGAGGGGGTCGATTTGAGCGCCGAGTTTGAGATTCAAGTTGGCTCAATATTTGTCGCTGCTGCCATGACAGCAATTTCTGTGATCGGTTTTTCTTTGCCTCAAATCCTGTCCCTGCGTGCGGTTAGTCCACAAGCTGTATTGCGACCCGAGTCCGGTGTGCTTGCTGGGGGATCAAAACCCGCCTATCTGCTTGTTCTTGCCTTGCTCACTTTAGTGTTGGTTGGTTATACAGAGAATATGCGTCTTGTCTTGTTATTCTTCGTTTCCGGTTTCGCTCTGGTGGTGGTTGTCGGTGCTGTTGTTTATGTTTTGCTGCGCTTCATTTCGGTGGAATCCTTGAGGAAGAAGGGTGGAGCGCTGGCGCTTGCCTTTTCCCACCTTAAAGCCCAGACCTCCAAAACTGTTTTTCAGGCCAGTGTTTATGCCTTTGCCTTATGTCTGCTCGCTTTTATCTTTATCGTCAGAGACTCATTGCTTGCCCAGTGGCAGGCGCAACTGCCAGAGGACGCGCCGAACCACTTTCTTATAAATATCCGAGATCATCAAATAGCCGGTCTGAATGATGTTCTAGCAAGCGGTGGGGTGAATGCGTCGCGCCTGTATCCGATGGTGCGGGGGCGTTTGAGTCACATTAATGATGTGGATGTAAAAGTAGCGGTGACGAAAGACGTGGGTGCGCTCAATCGTGAGCTGAATCTTAGCTGGAGTGACCAGTTGCCGGCAGACAACAAAATTTTGCAAGGGCAGTGGTTTGGAGGTGATAGGGCAGAACTCACCGAAGTGTCTATTGAATCAGAGCTTGCAGAGAATATTGGCGTCAGCTTGGGTGATCGTTTGAGCTTTACGATCGGGCCGAGACGAATCGAGACAAGGGTGAGCAGTATTCGAAGTGTGCAGTGGGATAGCATGCAGCCAAACTTTTACGTATTTTTTGAACCCGGCGGGCTGGATGACTTTGAGCGCACCTTTATCACATCGTTTTATCTGCCCAAGGGAGACAAGACTTTGTTGAATGAGGTCGGTCGAGCTTTCCCAACTATAAGTATTCTGGAAGTCGACGTGCTTATCGAAAAGATTCGCGGGATTGTTTCTCAGGTTAGTTTGATGCTTGAGTTGGTATTGTCACTCATCCTTGCTGCGAGTCTGCTCGTGGTGGCGGCGATCACCGCTGCGAAGCTTCAGGAACGTGAGTTGGAAGCCGGTATTATGCGAACGCTGGGAGTGACGTCGACGGTTCTCCGTAAGAGTTATTTTATGGAGTTCGCAGTCTTGGGAACAATTGGCGCATTGGCCGGATTGCTTTGTGCAGAGATTGGTTTGAATCTTGTGACCGGCCTGTTTCTGAATTCCGGGTTTGTATTGCACCTTAATCTATGGATTGGCTTTCCCTTGGTGAGTGCTTTGGTTCTTGGCTCGCTGGGTTATATTCTGCTTCGTAAGTCTTTAAATGCACCACCAATTAATGCGCTGAGGTAAGTTCTGTGGATGTGACTTTTAGTGAGTATGTCGATGTCCTCGAAAAGGGTGCTTGGTTCAGTACCCGGAGTGCAGATTTCAAAGCCGGCATCCTAGAACGGGCTCAAATTCGTCGCCTGTGCAGTGGCGAATGGCTTTTTGCCAGAGGCGAAGCCGCTAACGGTGTGTTCGCGGTTTTGGAAGGTAGTATCCGTATCTCCGGCCAAAATGTTGAAGGAAAGGAATCCATACTCACGTTTATCGATCCTCCGGACTGGTTCGGGGAGCTTGCTCTTTTTGACGGAGAGCATCGCACTCATGATGCGGTTGCGGCGGTAAATAGTACCTTGCTGTTTCTGCCCCAAAAGGACTTGGTCGAGTTGTTGGAATTGCGACCAGGCTATTGGAGAGATTTTGGGATCATGCTCTCGCACAAGTTAAGGCTGAGTTTCGGTTTGATTGAGGATATGGCCTTATTACCTGCGGCAAAACGATTGGCCAAACGCATTCTTTTAATGGCAGAGAATGTTCTGCTAAACCACGGGACCTCGGATCTCGTTATTAATGTCGATCAGGCCAGCCTTGCTGCAATGCTTTCAGTTTCGCGGCAAACGGCCAATCAGATTCTGAAAGATCTTGAGGAACAAGGGTGTCTATCGCTCCGGTATGGCAAGATTACTGTGCTTGATATGGATAAGCTGCGCAAAATAGCCGCCTCAACATAGATTGTCGGATAGCTGACAGACTTGTGTGCAAAGGCGTCGTATAGTGCGCAGGTTGATGAAAAACTAGGAATGTTCAGCATGAAAACTTTGTCAGATCAGCTTTCTATGTACGCCAAATATCACCGGGATCCGCGCAACATTGCGACGCATTTTGTCGGAATTCCAATGATTGTATTTGCGATTACTGTCCTTCTCTCGCGACCCGAGTTTGTTGTCGCAGGTGTCGCAATGACCCCGGCGCACCTTTTGGTCGTCGCCTCATGTGTCTATTACCTTTTGCTCAGTTTGCCTTTGGGTTTGTTGATGGCAGCACTTTTCGGGCTGTGCATCTTTTTTGCTCAGGGTTTTGCAGCTGAATCGACGGGCATTTGGTTGGCGTGGGGTATCGGTTTGTTCGTCGTTGGCTGGGTGTTTCAGTTTGTAGGGCATTTCTACGAAGGCAAGAAGCCAGCCTTTGTTGACGATCTGACGGGCTTACTTATCGGACCATTGTTTGTCGTATGCGAGGTCTTATTCATGATGGGGCTTATGTCTTCGACAAAAAAAGTGGTTGAAGAGGCTGCTGGCATTGTCGAGCATCAAACTGGGCCTCAGGCTAAAGCCCGCGCCTGATCGTACGAATAGAAACCGAACACAGACGCGGTTGTTCGGTTCGTTGTTCGTTAGTGGGGGGTGAATATGGCGACATCATCCCCGATGATATCAAGGTGCTTCTGATATCGTTGGGATAAATAGATAAGTGTGCTCTGGCTGTAAAACGAAATATGAGTCGGGTCGTTTTTATAGTGCCAATTTGCGAAATGCACAGGGTCTTGAGAGTGTTGCTTCGTCATAAGCCCTAAAACCCCGGCTCTTTTGTGCACGAGTTTAAACAACAGCTCGAAAATTTCCCCCGGATTTGACAGGTGTTCGACTACTTCGGTCGTGCTAACGAAATCGAAGTCCTGGGTAAGAACATCCGGGTCATTTGCATAGTATTTGTCGTAATTCACACAGGAGAAGCCATTTTCTTCAAGCATTAACGACAGGGTAGGGCCAGGCCCGGATCCGAAATCCAGTCCCTTCGCCCCTTTGGGCAAGAGTTTCGAAAGCGGCTGGCATAGTTTGTTTAAAAAACCTCGGTAATTTGGATCGCTCGGCAGGTTGTTGTGTTGGTCGTATATTCTTTGCTCTTCTTTTGAACATAAATGAAATCTAACCGGGACAAAGACTAGGTCGCAATTCGGGCAGTGGAAGTAGTCTCGCTCAGGTTTGCTTCCTTGATGATATGCATAGCAGTCACCGTGCTTGCAAAGTGGGCATTTTTCTAAATAAAACAATGATTTAATCTCGATATTTGATTGTTTCTCTGTCACTCAATTAAGGCGCTAGAGTGTTTGGTCTGATTGCAACAAAAGGCAATATTAAAGCGAATAGTGCCCTAGTTCACCAATGCGGTAAATGTGTCTGATTTTGACGAGTCGTTCTTTGTCACTAAATGTAATTTCTAGTAGTATGCGCTCCGGTTTGACTTGGTCAGGGATTAAAAGACTGGGCAATCCGATAAAACTATTTGATAACCGAGCGCTGAGGTGTGTGCAAATGACGATTCGTCAATTTCTAGCTTCTCTTGTGTTGGTGGCTGTAAGCTCTACTGCTGCTGCACTTGAAAAGAAAAAATTCTGTCTATATGACCCTGTAGGAAATAACGGCCCTGCTGTGGCGTTTTTCTCAGATCTAACAGCTAAAGGTATGAACTGGGGTCTGGATGTAGAGATCGTGGCTTATACGGATGAAAAAGTCGCATCAAACGATTTTAAAGCAGGTCTTTGTGATGTCGTGTTCCTAACGGCGATCTTGAGCCGACCATACGTTCCGTTTGGCGGAACGCTTGATGCTCTTGGTGGTATCGTGGATGAGGAAGGTTTGGCGCGTGTTCTTAAAACACTAACTAACCCACAATTGGCTCCTTTCCTTACTAACGGTAACTACGAAGTTGTTGGTACCCTTCCTGTAGGTTCCGTATACCTGTTCGTTAACGACCGTGAAATCGACACAGTTGCTGATTTCAGTGGTAAAAAAGTATCTGTTCTAAACGAAGATCCACAGAGTCACAAGTTTGCTGACTTGGCAGGCGCATCTCCTGTTGGTACTTCGCTTGCAACTTTCTCTGGTCAGTTTAACAACGGTAACATCGACATCCTTCCTATGGTTGCTCTAGGTTACAACGTTTTTGAGCTGTACCATGGTCTTGGCGAGAAGGGCGGCATCATTGATGAGAAGCTTCTTTACGGTATGATGCAGATGGTTTCTCACAAAGATCGCTTCAGTCCTGAATTTGGTCAGCAAATGCGTGAGTACATCCTTAACC
>DAITOW010000101.1:0-9110 GCA_036833965.1 Oleiphilaceae bacterium | reverse complement strand
GATCTACACCGTGCGGATAGTTCTTCAAGGACGCGATACACAAACCCTTGCTCAAACCTCTGTTTTGCGGCCCGTAAGGACCATTGTCGAGAGCTCTGCGCAATGGATGCGACGCAGGAAATACATCCTGAATGGTATCAAGAATAAACGTTCCAACCGAGCTCGTGCCAGGCAGCTGCGTACCGTATGGACCAACCCTTAGAAGGATATCCAGCACGCCATCCGGACCAAGGCGTTTCATCGTCTGATATTGAGCAAATTCTTTCGCGCTCTCCAGAATACTGCCACCACGACCAAAACGATGTGTTAATTCAAGAAGGATTTCCCAGTCATGCTTGGTGTTCTTTCCAGGGGCAAACAAGGCCGGCGAATATTTGGCGACATTACGCACACTGATCAAATTAAAGATAATGTCGTAGTGCGCCTGCTCCAACTGACTGCTGCCAGGGAGAATCAAATCAGCATGTTTCGTGGTTTCGTTTAAATAGCTGTCAATACACACCATGAAGTCGAGCGAGCCAAGCGCACGCTCCAAACGATTCGAATTGGGGCTACTGATTACCGGATTCCCGGCCACCGTAATCATCGCACGAATCTGATTCGGCCCCTTGGTTTCGATCTGATCTGAGATCGCACTGGAAGGAAGCTCCTTGGCAAACTCTGGCAAACCGCTCTCGGTAGTGAACGTGCCATGACTGCCCTTCTCATCAAGATAATGCGTGAGCTCGGTCAAGTCGGCGGCCGGCTTGGTAAACATCAAACCGCCGCGCTCATCCAAATGGTTGGTCAAAATGTTCAACACATAAATCAACCAGGTGGCGAGACCACCGAATTCCTGCGTCGATGTCCCCATGCGACCAAACATTACACCGCGCGCGGTTTTGGCTAACTTACGCGCCAGATCACGAATCGTTTTCGCATCAATACCGCAAGCGTTCGCAACCCGTTCCGGTGAAAAATCGGAACTGATAATCTGTACATCCGCCAAGCCTTCAATGATTGGCTGCAAGCGCCCCAAATCCACCAGACCTTCATCAAACAGGGTATGCACCATGCCCAATAACATAAGGGCATCAGTTCCCGGACGAATAAACAGATGCTGATCAACCACTCGAGCTGTTTCGCTCTTTTTCGGGTCAATCAGGATGACTTCACCACCGCGTTTGCGAATCGCCTTCAAACGCCCCAAATAATCAGGCGCAGACATCAAGCTGCCATTGGATGCCGCAGGATTACAGCCCAGCAGAATATACAAATCGGTATGATCAATATCCGGGACAGGAAACAGCGCCTGATGGCCGAACAACTCGTAGTTGGCGCGCATGTGCGGAAGTTGGTCGTTTGAAGTCGCTGAATAACGGTTTTTGGTATCGAGGCTACGCAGGAAGTTCAGCAAATAAATAATATTGCCATGATGATGCGCATTCGGATTGCCGAGATAGACGCCAATTGCATCTTTACCGAACTGGTTCTGAATCTCTTTAACGCGCTTGCCGACAATATCAAAAGCCCGGTTCCAGCTTATCTGCTTCCAGCCCTGGGCGGTTTTGAGCATCGGAGCACGCAGTCGATCCGGGTCTTCATGATAATCCTTGAGTGCCAGAGCTTTTGGGCAGATATGCCCCTTGCTGACGACATCTTCCTTATCGGGTTTGATCGAAAGCACCTGCTTGCCATCGTGCTCAACAACAAGGCCGCACATGGCTTCACACAAATTACAGGTGCGAAAATGCTTCTGGGGTTTTGTATCTGTCATCACATAAACCTTCAGGCCTGTGGCCCGCGCTGAGTGGGAAAATTTATTATTATTTATCGACACCGAGAATCGATTATATGCCTGCTCGATTGAAAGTCCAACCGAGCTGGCCGCAAGCATCAAGACCTAATGATTCTTGCGTTTCAAATAATCTGCATGCCACGCATTAAGCTGGGCGCTCACGCCTGCAATAACGATATCGCAACGCAATGACGGAAAGATTTCAAACGCATGCTGCGCACCATCAATGGCTGCGAAACTGACTGTGTTCGCTGACTGCTGACGAAGCTTGTTCGCAAAATAACGCGCCTCATCAAATGAGGTCAGTGTGTCTTTATCTCCATGTACGATAAGAAACGGCGGAGCATCCTTATTAATGTGCGTCATCGGAGACATCAGTCGATACAAGTCAGGGTTTTGCGCTTTGGTCTGCTTGATGATGGACTTACGCATCACGATTTCAAGACCGACACTTTTCTGCAATCCTCTTTCATCCAGCAAATCGTAGATGCCATAAAACGGTACACAACCCTGCACCGACAAATCCTTTTCTGACAAGCCCTCATGAAAACAGGCTTCCTGATGCGAAAGGGCCAAGAGTGAACTTAAGTGTCCACCCGCAGAACCGCCGGTGACAACAATAAAATCAGGATCACCGCCATAATCCCGAATATGGTCTTTGACCCACGCCAAGGCATATTTACAGTCGATAATATGCTCCGGGAAAGTCGCCATTGGGCTCAGCCGATAGTCCACCGACACACAGACCCAACCTTGCCGGGCCAGATTCTGCATTAAAGGCAAGCCTTGCTCATTTTTGGAACCATAGCCTTTGGTCCATGCTCCCCCATGAATTTGTATCAGCACAGGCGCATTTTTAAGCTGCGTATCCTTCCTACGTATATCCAGCTTCAGCCGCAAGCCATCGACTTCGCGGTAGACAATATTTTTATCAACCAACAGGCCATGATCTTTCAGGTGGTAAAACGGTCTTAATAAACGCCGCCAATCAAGAGTCAGAAGCGAGTCCTCACCAAACAGACCCGCAAATCTTGAGTGCGCCCTGAAACCTGAAAAATAGTGGTAACTTAACAAACCCCAGGAGGTGACAATCAGAAGCAGGCTAAGTGCATCAAGCCAACCGCTGATTTCGCCAAACACAATAACCAGAAAAACCAGCAAGGCCTGCAATGCAATAACGTGCAAGGCCAACTCACCTATTGGCCAGCCAAACAGGAAGCTAAACACCGCGTACTTGGGATGACGGTAAATAGGCCAAATTACGTTAATAGCGAGTGCGACACATAACACCGCAAAGATAAAAAACAGAATATCCATTGCGTCTTAACCTGCCATCGCGATAACTGGAACACCGAAAAGATAGGCGTGATTCTTGACGATCAACAAGTAGGCGACAAGCCCCACAACGACAACCACAGCGTCTTTCCAAATCGGCTGTTTCGCTGATGAAAGCGACTGCCCCCGCTTTTTAACACTGATCATGTCGACCACTGCATAGGCGAGAAACGCGCCAAAAAGCAACATGGAGGCGAGATCACCATTCGCAAGCAAATGCCCTAAAGCCCAGAGCTTCACCGCGATCAACATCGGATTCTTGAGTTTATTCTTAATGTTTGAGGGGATGTATGCCGCAGGGAGGATGACAAATGCAAGCAGCACCAGAAGCATGGTTAAATGCCGGAAAAAATGTGGCGGAGTCCACACATCCACGAAAGGCGCTTCAGCCTTGCCAACCACGATCAGATAGAAGCCAAGAAGAGATACCAGAGAGAACAGGCCTTTGTAGGGAAGCTCTCCCATTGCTCCGGTCAATTTATTCCTCAAGCCCCGATTGACCGGAACCAGATGCACCGCAAAAAATATCACCAAGCCTGCCAATAAAGTGGTCATGCTTTCCATTACCTGTCTCCTGTTATTATATTTGCACCTAGCATACGCAATATGCCTTTATTCTGACCAGAGTTGTTTTGAGATTTTAGCGTTGTCCACGGGAAGCAGCGTTCCATCGACAAAGCTTGTCCCAGCTTCAGTTTCATGCGATGTTTGCAACCATGACACGCCTACCCCAGCTCAACAGCGAAAACCTTTACCAGACCCTTCCAGACTGTTTTTTTTCTAGGCAAGAACCGTCACCACTGACGAACCCGGAACTGGTGATTAGCAGCAAATCATGTGCGGACTTACTTGAAATCGATGCAGACACCTTGAGTGAGGATGACTCGCTGAGATGCCTGGCCGGATCTTGGGTGCCCGAACAATGGCACCCCGTCGCGATGAAGTATTTCGGACATCAGTTTGGTTACCTAAACCCTGACCTCGGCGATGGCAGAGGGTTGTTGATGGCTCAAACCAGAAACAGCCGCGGCGAGCTCTGGGACTTACATCTAAAAGGCTCCGGAACAACTCCTTATTCCCGCGGTGGCGATGGGCGGGCCGTGTTGCGCTCATGTATTCGCGAATTTCTGGCCAGCGAAGCTCTTACAGCGTTGGGCATACCTAGTACCAGAGCGCTTGCGATAATCCGAAGCGACACACCAGTCTATAGAGAGCAACCGGAAAACGGCGCAAGCCTTTTGCGCGTTGCACGCTCCCACATCCGTTTTGGTCATTTCGAGTTTGCCTACCATTCCAAAGACAAGTCTCTGACTGAAACACTCGCCCGCTATGTGCTTGCACAGCACTTCCCTTGCCTGTCGCCCAACCCCGAAGGCTATGCAGATATGTTCAGGCTGGTTTGCGAAGCCACAGCAAGGATGATCGTGCTTTGGCAAAGCCAGGGCTTTGCACATGGGGTCATGAACACCGACAACATGTCTATTATCGGTGATACCTTTGATTTTGGTCCCTACGGTTTCATGGATCGGTTCCGCTCGAACTACATCTGCAATCATTCCGATAATCAGGGGCGCTATGCGTTTGACCGGCAACCCGCCATCGCACATTGGAACTTGAGTGTTCTGGCGCAGGCACTTACGCCGGTTCTGGATAACGATGCCCTCACGGCAGGCTTGCAGGCCTATAGCAATACTTTCAACACTGGCTTCATGCAGAAAATGCGTGACAAGTTAGGCCTACCCGAGCCTGCCGAAACAGACAGCAGCTTCGTCTTTGAGACCCTGCAAATGCTGCAAAGCTGTCGCCTCGACTATAGCGACTTCTTCCGAAGATTGAGTTATCCCGATTTGGCGCAAGGTCTGGCTGAGCTGAGAGATCATGCCATTGATATCTCACACTTTGACTTATGGTCTGATCAATACCTTGCGAGAACTGCGAAACAGGAGCAATCCACTGAGCAGCGCAGCAAGGCTATGCAAGCGGTCAATCCGCAACGCATTCTAAGAAATCACCTGGCCCAGGAAGCCATTGAAGCAGCAGAAAAAGGCGATTACAGCGTCGTTAAACGACTGCATGCGGGATTGGCAGAGCCTTATCAAATCATCAAGGAATATGACGACCTTTCTGCTCTGCCTCCAGAGGGCTCAGAGGAGCTGGAGATTTCCTGCTCCTCATAGACCAAGAGCTTAAGCGAGAATATCGATCAGATGAAGCTCGAAAACCAGTGCCGAATTGGCTGGTATCGTCGGAGGCATACCTGCTGCTCCATAGGCCAGATCTGCCGGAACGACAATACGCCACTTGGAGCCCTTGGGCATTTGCATCAGCGCTTCCGTCCATCCTGAAATCACATCCTTTATGCCAAATTCAGCAGGCTCGTTGCGCGTTACCGAACTATCGAAGACCTGCCCATCGATAAACGAACCGTGATAATGCACCAATACTTTTTGCTCAAGCGTCGGGACAGGACCATTTGCATCTTCCAATACCTCAATCTGCAAACCGGAATCCGTAACACGCACGCCCTCCCGCCTTCCGTTCTCTTCAAGGAACTTCTCACACAGTTCTTTGTATCCTTTTGAGCGCTGCGCTTCGACGGTTTTGCGTTTTTCCTTCACGAGATCAAACGCCTCATTAAGCTCCGCTTCCGTCAACATACTTGGCTCACCAGCAAAGCACTGCCGCAACGCCAACACACAGGCTTCGACATCCATTCCTTCAAAACGGTTTTTGTGTAACTGACGACCAAACTGCCAACCAAAACCGTAGCTGACTTTCTGTTCGTAGGTTTCGGGTTTCTTCGATTCTTTACTCATATTCAGACCTTAAACTACAAGTATTCTGATGATTTAGCTGCGTCCAACAGCGTCCTCAAGTTCTTTAATTCCCTCTTCGACATAATCCAGCAAACGCTGCATCGAGGGCAATGTTCGTCGACATGCAGTAAAACCAAATTCCAGGCTATCCACATAGCTGACGAGCGTTATATTCAATGCGATGCGATCAAGCGGGATTGAAACAGGGTACATCCCTTCAACGCGCGCGCCATTCCAGTAAAGAGGCTTTTTAGGGCCAGGCACATTCGAGATCACCACATTAAATGCCTGCAAACGACTGGAAAGCCCCGTCAGCATATTCAAACCGGCAGGAGCCAAAGTCAACGCCGTGTAATTGATCGCTTCCTCCAGACTCATGCTGGCAATCCGATCTTTCGACTCTTTCACTGAGCGCTTGATCGCATACAGACGCTCTGCGGGATCACTGATATCTGTCCCCAATCGAGCCAATATCATGGCGATTTGATTACCTTGATCACTATCATCCCTGCGCATGGACATGGGTACCATTGCGATCAAAGGCTTCTCAGGAAGCGCATTCAAACTAATCAGGTAATTACGCAAAGCACTGCCACAAACCGCCATCACAACGTCATTCAAGGTTGCATCGGCTTTTTTGGCAATCGCCTTGAAACGCTCAATAGGATACGACTGGGCTGCAAAACGGCGAGAGCCTGTAATACGCTGATTCAGAATACTCGGGGGAGCTTCAAACGCCGTCGTGTAATCCGGGTTGGTACGCGCCTGCTTCACCGCATGGCTTACTTCTTTAATGAGTGTCGGTACGGTCGAAATCTGTTTACCGGCCATGCCTGCTATATCCGTCAAGCTACGAATAAAATCCGACCCCTCGACAGGGTGATGCGTACGCTGCTTTTTAGGCATCGCCCAAAGAGGTGGCTGATCTCTGACGCTTGAATCCTCAGACATCAGGCGCATCCCCATCCGCATTGCGGCGACACCATCCAACATGCAATGGTGCACCTTGTAATAAAGAGCAAAACGTTTGCCCTGAATACCTTCGATCAAGTGCACTTCCCACATCGGGCGTTCACGATCCATCAATGCGCTGTGCTTTACAGAAACCAGAGACAACAACTCCCGAATACGTCCAGGCTTTGGTAAAGCCGAATGACGAAAATGATGTTCAAGATCGAACTGCTTGTCCTCATCCCAATAATAACGACCAAAGCGCTGCACCAGACGCTGATTAAATGGCGCGATAGGCTGTTGGAAAGTACTCATGTATTCTGCAAGTTCAGAAACATATTTAGGGCCAGCGCCTTCGGGAAAACTCAACAGGTGTAAACCACCCACGTGCATTGGTTGCTGACGCTTTTCCATCCATAAAAAAAGCTGATCAGCGAGACTTAAAGGTTTCATTAACATTTATCCTTGATGTAAAAAACACTTGATGCTTAACGGTGCATTTAACATGCGCCATATATTGCCGCATAATTATGCGCGAATGCGCACATGTTGAATACTCAGTCGCGTGAATTCTAGCAATAATCAAACCGAGAACCCTGATGTCCGGCTACCTGATTCCCTCCGAAAACCTTGAAACCGAACTGGTGATCAAAAAGAGTCGCTTCATCACTTTTGCATACCATGTAAAAAGCCGCGCCGAAGCGATGCAGCATCTTCAGTCGTTGCGAGAGCGCTATCCCGATGCTCGCCATCATTGCTGGGCGTATCTGCTTGGAGATCCGAGAGCGCCAAAATCCGTCGCGATGTCTGATGACGGAGAACCAAGCGGAACAGCAGGCAAGCCTATGCTCAATGTTTTACAACATAAAGACGTTGGCGATATTTTTGTCGTGGTCGTTCGCTATTTCGGCGGAATCAAACTGGGGGCAGGAGGTTTGGTGCGCGCCTACTCTTCAGCCGTTCAAACTGCCTATGACACAATGCAGTGCGAGCAAGTGATTGCCATGCAAAGCATGCAACTTTTCTGTGCATTCGATGAGGAGCAAAAGATCCGTTACCTCGTTGAGCGCTATGAAGGTCAGGTTGAGCAGAGCGAGTATGCAGAACAGGTCAAACTGGAACTCTCTTTACCCGAACAACACATAGCTGCATTTCAGGAGGAAATTAGTTCCCTGCGTAACACCCGCTTAGTTAAAGGGCCCGACAAATCTGAAGCGAACTAATGAATTCGGTGCGGGGCGAACTTCACCTCATCCAGGCGATTGCCGAGAATAATCACTTCGCCCTGATAGCGATCTTCTCCTGAAGAGCTGAAATCAAAACCATACACCCTGCGCAATTGCAGATGGCCTTTGGCACTGCGAACGGGCCTGACGCTTTTGAGCGCAACAGCTTGATCCAGCAACTGCAAATCCAGTTTTTTGCAGGCAGCCTGCGCTCGCTGATACGCAAATTCTTTCAGGTCCCTGCTTTTAATCCAGTACCAGACACCAAAACCGATCAGGGCTGTCAAAAAAAGGCTATTCAGGCTCATGCGTTATCCAGCAGTTGATAAAGCTTAAACTCTATCATCTCACCACCAAAAGAGACGTGAACCAAATCATCCTGAATCATCAGACCCATCTGCATCGTCCGTTCAACAAGCCCGGCAAATTGCTCCAACGGTTCCTTGTCCAAGCGATAAGCGGTGATACCGTGTCGAACCGACGCGTCTTTTTTAATGCTCTCGATCCATTGCTCTACATCTTGTCCACCATAGCTGAACACCGTAACGCGCTGGCTTCTCCCCATGGCCTTTTTCAAGCGTTTTACATCCGGCTTACCCAGCTCAATCCAGTGCTCAATCTCATTGCTATAACTCTTTTTCCAAAGATCCGGCTCATTATCCGTGCTCAAGCCCTTGGTAAATTCGATGCCTTCTTCATAACAAAGTGCGTAAGCAAGAATTCGGGCACACATCCGCTCAAGTGTCTCAGAAGGGTGCAAAGCAACATGCAGCGACAACTGCGTATAGAGATTACGATTCATATCACTTAAATCAATCGCAAATCTGTAAATCGTGGCGTTCAATGCCATTAGAAATCTCCTTCCTGCAAAGCCTTCTGCGCTGCGTTTCGTTGTTGTCGATTGGTTGCCAGCGACTCTGCCCGTCGATACATCTGCTCGGCGCGCTCCCTCTGGCTCTTTGCCAAATACACATCGCCCAACCGCAAATAAGTAGTACTGTACTT
>DAITOW010000100.1:0-9165 GCA_036833965.1 Oleiphilaceae bacterium | reverse complement strand
GCCCCGTTCGACAGAGCTATCGAATACTTCACCGTTAATGAACGAGCCCGTGTAATGCACGGTGACCGAATCGGAAGCGTTTGGCTGCGGGCCTTTGCCTTCTGTCAGCACCTTGTATTGCAGGCCGCTTTCAAGCGTAACAACGCCTTCCTTGTTCTTGTTTTCACTCAAGAACGTTTCACCGGTCTTTTTGTTTTCTTCGCCTT
Organism: Oleiphilaceae bacterium; assembly: GCA_036833965.1. Taxonomy (GTDB): domain Bacteria; phylum Pseudomonadota; class Gammaproteobacteria; order Pseudomonadales; family Oleiphilaceae; genus PZPK01. Next base: position 8,959 of record DAITOW010000100.1, on the reverse strand, counting down.
GTTTTTGCAGTTCAGCGATTTGCTTTTGTTGCATTTCGCGCTGGTATTCAGACAATGTTTGCGCAATTTCTTCGTCACTCATCAACTGAGGCTCGCCGTTAAATGCGATTTTCATGCCGTTGGCAAATTGATCAAGATCGATGTTGCCGAGTTCATTACGCATGCGCTGACCAAACATAACGCCAAAAGCGTAACCGATTTTGGCATCTTTGCTTTCAAACTTTGCAGCAGCATTCTCTTCTGCGATTGCTACCGAACCCGCACTTAATACGCTTGCGGCAATCAGCGGCAAGGCAATTTTTTTAATATTCATAGTTTAAATCCATAATTTGCTGCTGCCTGATTGACAAGCTCAACAGACGTTCTTTCAAGTAGACCCAAAACATTAAGGGTTTTAAGGTTTTACATCTAGATCTGGAACATTAGGACTTGTTAATGGTGGTGGTGGCCGCCAACACCGTGAGCATGTCCGTGAGCCAACTCTTCCTGTGTCGCTTCTCGAGTTGAGATGATTTCAATGTCGAAACTCAAATCCTTGCCCGCAAGTGGGTGGTTGGTATCGATATCAACGTTGAACTTGCCAGCCTTGATGACCGTTGCTTGTCGCACGCCCTGCTCTGTGTTGATGTTCACCGTCATGCCAGGCTGCAGTCGAGCGTTTTGTTTTTTATCACCCATCAGATGTTTCAGGGGAATGCGCTGTGTTGCGTCCTCATGGCGGGGGCCATAAGCATCAGCTGCTTTTATCTCGGCGGTAAAGGTATCACCATCCGCCTTTCCTTCCATAGCAGCCTCAAGTCCGGAAATAATATTTCCGTGCCCATGTAGGTAAGCCATTGGGTCGCCCCCGTGAGAGCTTTCGATTTCTTGACCCTCGTGACTCAAACGATAATGAAATTGAACTACGCTGTTCTTGGCGATCGACATGGAATTTTCTCCCGGAAAAAGCCGGTATTGTATGCCTTAAGTTTCGCGAAGCCTATAGGCAGCACAAATAGGAAATGAAAATCTGGAGCTTGTTTTTATTTCATGGTTTACGAGATTAATTCCCCGCTTTTATTTGAGTCCGGCCTCTTTGATACTATGTTTAACGTAACCTTAATTTCTTCACGTAAAGACAGGTAGTGAGCGTGGATAAGCTTCAGAAAAATATGTTGGTTCGGCTCAGCCTGATTGCTACGGGCTGTCTATTCGTAATGCTTGGCATTATCGGAGTGTTTGTACCGATGATGCCAGGAGTGGTCTTCTTGATATTGGCTGCCTGGTGTTTTGCCCGCTCTTCCGAGCGCTTTCATGATGCATTGCTGAGTAATCGTTATTTCGGACCGCAAATCAGGGCCTGGCATAGTGGCTGTGGTTTCCAGCGCCAGCTGCGAACCCGAATTCTACTCATTATGTGGATTAGCATGCTGCTGTCCGTTACCCTTGTGGCTCAATTGTGGATCGGAGCCTTGATCCTCAGTTGTGGCGGAGCGGCAACGCTCTATATTTTGAAACAACCTGTTTACGACTAAGCACAAGGGATTTTCGCGGCATGGCGATTAACTGGTTTCCGGGGCATATGCACAAAGCCCGTAAAGAAATAAAAAAGGTGATGTCGGAGGTCGATGTTGTTATCGAACTTCTTGATGCACGAATTCCATTTAGCTCTTCAAACCCGCTTGTTGGCAGTTTGCGCGGTGAAAAGCCGGTGATCAAATTGCTGAATAAGGCAGATCTTGCCGACCCGGTGGTGACGGAAGCATGGCAGCTTCATTTAGAGAAAGACAAGGACGTAAAAACTCTTGCTCTCTCGGCGACAACGGATAGCAAAATAAAGCTGATTGCCAATCTCTGCCGCAAGCTTGCCCCCCATAAGGTCGATTCCGACAAGGGTATTAGCGCCATGATTATGGGGATTCCCAATGTAGGTAAATCAACGCTTATTAACAGTCTTGCCGGTAAAAGTATCGCCAAAGTCGGAAATGAGCCAGCAGTGACCAAACGACAGCAGAAGATAAAGCTAGATAACGGTATTACCCTCTCTGATACTCCCGGAATCCTATGGCCCAAGCTGGAGCCGGAAACCTGTGGTTATCGACTCGCCAGCACCGGGGCAGTTAAAGATACGGCCATGGAATATGAAGACGTTGCATGGGAGTGCCTGAAAGAGCTGAGAGTTTTGTATCCCGATGCAATTATGGAGCGTTATGGTTTGCCGGACGTGGCGAGCGATGAGTACACCCTGCTTCGCGCGATTGGAGAGAAGCGCGGCTGTTTGAAAAGCGGTGGTGTTGTCGATGAGCACCAGGCGGCAACTATATTTTTACAGGATCTTCGTAGTGGAAAACTTGGTCGATTAACCCTGGAAACACCTGAGATGATGGAGTCTGAGATGGCTGAGTTTCGGGCGATGATTCAGGCTAAACGAGAGCAGGAAGAGCGAGAGAAGTTGGCAAAACAAGAGCAGCGAGCAGGGAAAGCCTAGGCAAGGGAGCGGCAAGTCAGTGAAAACCTTTATCAGACGTCTTGAAATTCTGCACTATCTCCAACAGCGCTATGCTGCGCGTCTTGAACCGGTCAGTACGGATGTCATTATTCAGCACTTGGTTGATGGCGAATACGTCGGTGAGTCCGACCGTGAACCCAAAAGCTTGCTGCGTTTGATTCAGCGAGACCTGAAGTTCTTGCTTGGCGAGTACGATGAGGACGACGACAGCTATTTAAATAATTTTGGTTTGGAAGTAACACGGGGGCGGGGCAAAACCCAGCTCTGGTCGCTCGATCCCTATCAGCAAGTCAGCTACGACTTTGAAAAGATGCCCGCCTACATGGCTTTGGCTTTGACCGTCACGCGCAAGCATCTCAAGCAAGTGTTGCCAAGCTCGACGCAGCAGGAGTTGGCTCAGGTTTTCTTTAATGCCGAGAACCGGTTGCAGCAGGCGCAGAATAAACTCAGCGCAAAGCAATATACACGCTTGGGCGATGCGGTTGAGTTCTATCAACGGGGGCAAAGTTTACGTAGTCCCGATTTTGATATGACAGTGCTTGATCGAATTTATCAAGCGATTCTTAAAGGCAAGCGGATTCGTTTCAATTATCAAGGCGCGCAGGGCCAAAAGGAGTACGATGTGCATCCTTTTGGCGTCACCATCATGTTGCCCAAGCTTTATCTTGTCGGTGTCAAAGATGATGACATGAAGGCAGGCAACATCGAATCTTACAGAAGCTTTCTGGTGCACCGGATAAGCGATCTGGAAGTTCTGCCGTTGGCAAATGCTGTACCGGAAGAGTTCAAGTTAAAAGATTATCTCGATTCCGGAAATATGGATGTATTGATTAATCAGGATGAGCAGACATATCAACTTGAGGTAGAGCTTTACACCAAGGCGAACAGCAATCTTTTGCGTGATTTGCAGGACAGCCCTTTGAACGAGACTCAAACGATTGAAAAAGTCTCTGATGATGTCTGGCGTTTGCATGCTTCAGTAAAGAATACTGTGCAGCTTCGTAACTGGCTGTTGGCATTGGGGGCTCAGGCAAAGGTGTGTGCCCCCAGGCAAATTCAGGCTGACTTGATTTCCTACCTGAGCTCCATGCAACAGCATTACTCATCACTTTAGTGGGTATAACTTACATCGGCTCGACGAGAATCAGGCGCATTTTTCGGCCTTCGAAAATTTCACTGATTGCGCTGCGCGCAATTTGAATGCTGTCAGCTTTTACTCGGAAACGGAACTTTGTGCCTTTTTGTGTGAATGCGTTTACTCGAAACATGTTTTTCTCCTGTCATTTGCTTTTGTCTTTTGACAGGATCAAGAATAACTAGCGAAGCGACAAATAATGTCTCTTGTTTTAAGGGAAGGCCTATTTCGGTTTTTTCTTCTATTTCAGTAAGTGATCCAGGCTCTTTTGGTAGGCTGGCGCAAATTTCTCGAGGAAATACTGTACCTCCGGTTGTTGATCTTCTTCCAGCCTGCGCAGTATCTCCTGTTCTGCGTGTTCGAATTCCTGATTGCCTGCGCGCAGTTCTGCCTGGCATTTCAGCAATGCAGAGAGACGATCAGCTGCTTTCAGCAAGCGTTGGTAAGTTTCCGGTAATTTGTGTTCGATTAGCACCTGGCTGAAGGCTTCTTGCATTTCCCGGGGAAGAAGATCCAGAAGCTCTTGCTCAGCTCGCGCTTCAACACCTTTGTATGCTTCGCGCATTGCATCGCTGTGGTATTTGACCGGAGTTGGCATATCCCCTGTAATGACTTCGGTAGCGTCATGGTATAAACCGCAGGCGGCAAGACGGTTGGCGTCAACAGGGTCATCAGGGCTCTGGATGTTATGAATGACACCCAGAACATGGGCGAGTGTGCCAACTTCCCATGAGTGGGTAGCGACATCTTCAGGAATCGCATTGCGCATCAGGCTCCAGCGGCGAATCCAGCGAAGGCGGCTAATATAAGCGAAGAAATGACTCATATTGTTTAAACTCTAAACCATGTATGTGAGAGGGACGCCTACGATAACAGAGGCTGTGCACAAGAAACATAGGATCGCGGACATGACCAAAATGGATGAGACAAAATCGCAGCATCGCTGCCCCTGGTGCGGAGAGGACCCCTTATATCAGGACTACCACGATAATGTATGGGGACGACCGGTTTATGATGATCGCGAGTTGTTCGAGAAGCTCTGCCTTGATGGTCAGCAGGCGGGCTTGAGCTGGATCACCATCCTGCGTAAACAACAAACGTATCAAGAAGCGTATGACGGTTTCGATCCTCGCAAGATTGTTGCTTATGATCAGGCAAAGTGCGATGCGTTGATGCAAAACAGTGGCATTATCCGTAACCGTTTAAAAATTCAATCCATTATCAAGAATGCAACCGGCTTTCTGGAGTTCGAAAGACAGGGTGAGAGTTTCAGTGACTTTCTATGGAGTTTTGTCGATGGCCGACCTGTTACTAACCATTTTAGATCCATGGACGAAGTGCCCACCGAAACCGAAGCGTCGAGGGCAATGTCAAAAGCATTAAAAAAACGCGGTTTCACCTTCGTTGGTCCAACTATCTGCTACGCTTTCATGCAAGCTGTCGGCATGGTCAATGATCACCTAACAGATTGTGCTCAATGGGAGGATTGTCGACATTAAATTGCACTGCGAAAACATAGTGATGTAAAGGAGTGGGACGCGTGGATAAAAATATCATAAACGTATTGCACTTTTGGTTTGAAGAACTCGAACCCCGGCAACATTGGATCAAGGATGCAACGCTTGATAAAAGCATCGCAGCGCGTTTTGGCGCTTTGCATGATCAGGCGAAGGCTGGTGAGTTAAAAGCCTGGCGTGAAACCCCTCAGGGAAGGCTGGCTGAAATCCTTATACTGGATCAGTTTTCCCGAAACATTTATCGCGACGAACCGGAAAGCTTCGCCAGTGATGCGTTGGCGAGAACCCTGAGCGTTGAAGCGATCCAGTGCGGGGCCGACAAGGAGCTGAGCGTCGAAGAGCGAGCCTTTGTGTATATGCCCCTGATGCATAGCGAGGTACTAGAGGATCACCAGATGGCCGTACAGGTCTTTGACCAGCCTGGTCTCGAAAACAGCCTCGATTTCGAGCGCAGGCACCTAAGGATTATTGAGCGTTTTGGACGCTATCCGCATCGAAATGAAATTCTGGGACGGGACTCTACACCGGAGGAACGAGACTTCCTAACCCAGCCGGGCGCCCGTTTTTAATCAATTCCCAGAATTTTGTGTAATTGCACTGTTAAGCGCCATTTGGGATGAGACAGACAGTAGTCCAGAGCTCGTTGCGTATTTAGGCGTTTTACTTCATCGCTGCCATTTTCTGGCGGAATCGGGCTCGCTTTCGGGCTCAAAAACAAATACTCGCAATCAAAATTTTCAAAACGCTCCGGCATTGCTGCGTCCTGAGGGTAAACCAACTTCAGTTCATTCGCTCTTTTGAGCAGGATTTTTGAGTCGGCCTTGGGGCTGACACAGACCCAGTCAATGCCATGTGGGGCTTCCAGCGTTCCATTGGTTTCCACTGCCACCTCAAAGCCCTGGTTGTGCATTTGGTCTATGAGGTCTTTGTCGAGTTGCAGCAAGGGTTCACCGCCGGTGAACACAACATAAGGCTTGCCCGGTACATCGACTGGCCATAAGGACTGTATTGCTTCGCCTAGCGCTTCGGGCGAAGCAAATACCCCGCCGTTTTGACCATCGGTTCCCAAAATGTCGGTATCGCAAAAATCACAAATGGCTTGAGCCCGGCTATCTTCACGACCATTCCACAGATTACATTTGCTGAAGCGACAAAACACCGATGCACGCCCTGCCCGAGCGCCTTCACCTTGAAGGCTGTAAAACATTTCTTTGACTTTATAACTCAAGCTAAACCTCTATCATTCGCCAACGATCTGGCTGAGTGCTTCATTACGCTCTTGCATCATTTGTGCAGCTTGCTGGGCGTTTTCCATGACATTTGTCAGATTTTCAATGCTGGGCTCAGTGGCCGTAAATGCAGGCGGGCTATTTTGTTCCGGGGCAGTATTTTTGCCCTGACTGTTCGTTCGCTCAATGAGATCTTTATCCATTCCCGAGATCGTCGACAGGGCGTTTGGATCAACCACTGCCTTTTCACTGGCAACGTCGGGAGCTTGGTCACTGAAATGCCACTGTCCCTGCTCATCTTGCCAGCGATAATACGTGATCGCACCACTCGAATTAACCGCCGTTTGCGCAGGAGAATCGGCACCTGCTTCCAGACTTGCAGGCTCGGTTTGCACGGATATTGGCGCCCCCTGAAGCTCGGCAGAGCTGGGCTTTATTGCGCTGATGATTTTCTCGGGAAGCTGATCCAATTCGAGAAATGTTCCACCACTTCGGTAATCTGCGTAGAAAGGCAGGCTGAGTGCGGCGCACAAAATAACGACGGAGGACAAGCGATAGATCCACTTCATGGGCTGACCTTTGACATGAGCGCGATGACCTCGTTATCCCAATCCAGTTTAATAAACGACATGAAATTCTGCTTTATTGTAGCCGTTCTGTCGCAATTCGTTGGAGCCATTGTCGCGGCACCCTCTTCGAGCAAGGCGCACAGTGCTTTCTGGTAATGCCTCTCTGCCTCCAGTTCTGCTTGTAACAGGCGACTCTTGAGTTCGCTAATGTTCTGATTTTCACGGCGAAGCGCCCTGATTGGCTTGATAATTTTATCCAGCCAGCCGGTTTGGATTGCGCTGACCTGTTCCGGAGACGCGGTCAGTATCATCCCCTGGCCAGAAATCCAGAGCAGAAATAGCAGCAAATTAATATCAAGACCTTGCTGTTCCTGATATTCAAGCAGCAATTGCTTTGCATTTTCATTTTCCCAGATTTTCAGGGAGTAATCCCAAAAAACGTCCGATGTTTCGCTCATTGCTTTGAATCCAGTATAAAGCGCTGCTCTATGATTGATGTGACCGGCATTATCCGATAACTTGCGCGACGAGTTCCAGAGATGACAGGCAACGCATGTTAAAAATTCAAGAAATGTCCCTTCGCCGTGGTCCAGAGCCCTTGCTCGAAGATGCGAATGCGAATATTGCAGATGGTCAGCGGGTTGCTATCGTTGGAGCGAATGGCGCTGGCAAGACTAGCCTGTTCAAGCTGCTGCTCGGCGAACTCTCTACGGATGCCGGAACGTTTACCTTGCCCGGAAGCTGTCGGATCGCACATATGGCTCAGGAAGTTGAAAGTTCGCCGCGTTCGGCATTGGACTACGTGATTGATGGACATCAAGCGTTCAGGGCGTTGGAAGAGGATCTCGAGCGAGCGCAACATGCTGAAGATGACCAGGCTTTGGCACGGGTTCACGGCGAACTCGAGTCGATTCATGCGTACAACATTCCGGTTGATGCGAAAAAGCTACTGCACGGATTGGGCTTTTCAGAGCAAGAGCTTACTAAAAGTGTTGCCAGTTTTTCCGGTGGTTGGCGTATTCGTCTGAATCTGGCGCAAGCCTTGATGTGCCCCTCGGACTTGCTATTGCTTGATGAACCGACAAACCACCTGGATCTGGATGCAATGCTCTGGCTCGAAACATGGTTGAAACAATATCGGGGAACTCTGCTTTTCATTTCGCACGACCGGGATTTTATCGATGCGGTTGCGACAAGTATTTTGCATTTCGAGCACCGCAAGTTGCACCAGTACACAGGCAGTTATTCAGACTTCGAGCGTCAACGGGCCGAAAAGCTTGCCTTGCAGCAATCACAGTTTCAAAAACAGCAGCAACGAATCTCTGAAATCCAATCCTTCGTTAATCGCTTCAGAGCCAAAGCAACCAAAGCCAAACAAGCGCAAAGTCGCTTAAAAGAACTGGAGCGCATGGAGTTGATCGCTCCGGCGCATGTGGATTCGCCTTTCAAATTTGAATTTCCAGCTTCTGACAAGCAGTCGAGTCCCTTGCTCAGTATTTCCCAGGCACAACTTGGTTATGATCCTGAGCAACCGATCATCAGGGATTTCTCCTGTACGATTCTGCCGGGACAAAGAATAGGCTTGCTTGGACCGAATGGAGCAGGTAAGTCGACCCTGATCAAATCGCTAGTGGGTGATCAAAACTTATTAAGCGGTGAGCGTACTTGCGGCGAACATCTACATATCGGTTATTTTGCGCAGCATCAGCTTGAAGCGCTTGATGTTCATGCAAGTCCGGTGCTGCATCTCCAGCGCTGCAGACCCAGCGCAACAGAGCAGGAAATCAGAAACTTTCTCGGTGGATTTAATTTCAGGGGAGATGATGCCACGGGAAGCATTGAAAAGTTTTCGGGTGGGGAAAAGGCGCGCTTGGCTCTGGCGATTATTGCCTGGCATAAGCCGAATCTCTTGCTCTTGGACGAGCCGACAAACCACCTTGATCTCGAAATGCGACTTGCATTAACTCTGGCGCTACAGGTTTTTTCCGGGGCGATTATTGTCGTTTCACACGACCGGCATT
>DAITOW010000099.1:0-9311 GCA_036833965.1 Oleiphilaceae bacterium | reverse complement strand
CTTGGAAACCCAACAATACTGCTGGTTTCCGCGCCGATAAGGTCGGCGATGGCGTAGTTCTCGCGTGTTGTAAATGACAGTGTTCGGGTGCTTTCCTATCAGGAAATTCCGGATAACAAACTACTCAATATTGTGGCGACCGTTGGTCAATAAATTGACGAACCTGGGTAAAGAGTTATGAAAGTTAAGCGTTATTTCTCTCATTCTATGCAGGATGCCTTGCGCCAGATTCGGGAAGATCTTGGCCCGGACGCCGTGATTCTTTCTAATTCAAAACAAAACGGTGGTGTCGAAATACTGGCAACAGCGGAATATGATGAAGAGCAGTTTGAGTCCGGGCGAGATGCCTACGCACAAGACAAGCCTTCTTTTCAGGATGCTCGTGAGTCGGCAGCAGCTATGAGTTCGGTGATTAGTCCGTCGGAGTTGGCTCGACAGCGAGCAGAGAGAAGCCTGAGACTTCAGGAAGAGCTTGATCGAAGTCGACAAAAAATCAGTGCTGTCAAAAACAGAAGCACCAGAGATCAGTATCAGGCGCAGCGTGAGTCGGGTTTTGCAAAGGTTTCGTCTGAGCCTTTGGACTTTCAGGCAGACGCAAGACGCAGTGGTGCCGCGCAGGCTGAGCGTGATGATGCGATTGTGATTATGCAGCAGGAGCTAAAAGAGCTTCGTCATCTGATCTCAAAGCAGTCCCAGAGAGGATTTGAAGAGCCGCCAGTGCAGGCCAGGCCGAACCCGGCACATACAATGCTCAAAGAGCGTTTGGAGAGCATCGGAATACAGAATCCAATCCGTCAGCAATTGGCTGAACGCATGGAAGGTGAGCGCGATTTCGATACGGCCTGGGCAAAAGTTCGTAAGCAATTGCACTCGTCTATACAGACAGAGTACAGCGAGATTATCGACATGGGCGGTGTGATCTCGTTGGTCGGGCCGACCGGAAGCGGTAAGACCATGACCGTTGGCAAGTTGGCTGCACGCTATGTGATGCGCCATGGTGCGGATAGTCTGGCGCTCGTGACGACAGACCGTTACCGCATCGCTGCACATGAGCAGCTTAAAGTGTTTGGACGCATTCTGAATGTTCCGGTACATGTCGTGGATGAAGAACATTGCCTGGATGACATTCTCGACAAGTGTTCTGACCGCAAGCTGGTGTTAGTCGACACAGCAGGCTTGATGCAAAGTGATCGCTCGTGGAACGAGCAGTTAAAAGAGCTGAAAATGTCAGCGCACAAAATACAGAATTATCTGGTGATGCCGGCGACAGGGCAGTACGCGGTCATGAAGGCGAATTATAAGCACTACAAGATGGTTGGGCTTGCCGGTACGATCCTTACTAAGCTTGATGAAGCGGTTAGCCTGGGAGAGGCGATTAGTTATCTTGTCGCTAGCAAATTGCCTTGTGCTTATGTGACGGACGGCCAGCGTGTTCCTGAAGACATCCATTTGGCGAAGAAGGAAGACTTGATCAATAAGACTGAAGAGTTATTGAATAACGCCGAACGATGGGTGACAATTCCTGACCACGATTCGGTGCCACAGAACACCGACTATGCATTATCCGATTTTGCCTAAACATCACCGGCGCATGACGGTCAGAATAGCTGGTTCGTGTGCGTTCAACTTTGTTCTTCGCTTCAGCAAAGTTCGTGCTATGTTTCTGCATCTAAGAAGTACAACAAAAGGATACGATTAAGTATGGCGAATTCTAGCCCTGTTCAAGTGATCGCTGTGACCGGCGGAAAGGGTGGTGTGGGCAAAAGTAATGTTTCAATTAACCTTTCTCTAGCCTTAGCCGACTTGGGTCGACGCGTTATATTGCTTGATGCCGACTTGGGGCTCGCCAATATCGACGTTCTGCTTGGCATTACAGCAAAGGGCAATATTGCTGACGTTATCTCCGGCGAGCTATCGCTTCGCGATATTCTTGTTCAGGGTCCAAAAGGCATTAAGGTTGTCCCGGCTGCATCAGGTACGCAGAAGATGGTTTCGCTGAATCATCTCGAGCATGCAGGTTTGATCAATGCGTTTAGTGAGCTATCGCAGGATCTTGATGTGTTGATTATCGATACTGCAGCCGGCATTTCAGACGGTGTTGTTTCTTTTGTTCGTGCAGCCCAGGAAGTGCTGGTGGTTGTTACAGATGAGCCGACTTCGATTACGGATGCATACGCACTAATAAAACTGCTAAATCGCGACTACGACATGTACCGATTCAGAGTGCTTGCCAATATGGTGCGCACGCCGGAAGAAGGTCGTCACTTGTTTTCAAAACTGACAACGGTAACCGAGCGTTTTCTGGACGTTGCTTTGCAGTATGTTGGAAGTATCCCGTTTGACGAAAACGTTAAGAAAGCCGTGCAGCGGCAACGTCCTGTTCTAGAGGCCTATCCTCGTGCGAAGGCTTCAATTGCGTTCAGGCAGTTGGCGCAAAAAGCAGATTCATGGCCTTTGCCAAGCACTCCAAGAGGGCATTTGGAGTTTTTTGTAGAGCGTTTGGTTCAGGCTTAGAGCTCTCCAAACACCTATGATTATTAATTCGGAAGCCGGGATAGTAGTAGGGACGCTGTCTCGGTTTTTTGTTGTTATTGTTGATGTATAACGAAAACGAAACGCAATACGCAGAAGAGTTGATCGTTACGCATGCGCCTCTGGTTAAGCGTATTGCGCACCACCTTATGGGTCGACTACCGGCGAGTGTACAGGTAGAAGATCTGATTCAGGCAGGGATGATCGGCTTGCTGGAAGCGGCAGCCAAATTTGAATCGGGTCGCGGAGCAACCTTTGAAACCTACGCCGGAATTCGTATTCGCGGCTCTATGATGGATGAGGTTCGCAAAGGTGATTGGGTGCCCAGGTCGGTGCATCGAAACGCCCGGCGTATTGCTGAAGCGATCCGTGAAGTTGAACGGCGTACCGGCAATGATGCGAGTGATGAAGAAGTCGCTGCAGAACTGGAGATGTCGCTTGATGAATACTTCGCCTGCCTGAAAGACAGCAATGCTGGCAAGCTGTTCTCTCTTGATGAGCTTTCTGAAGGTCAGGAGGGTGTCGGTCTTGAAATTGAAAGTGACGAGTTGAATGAGCGACCCAGCGAGGCGGTCAGTGCCCAGGCGTTTAAGCAGGCTCTTGCCACAGAAATCGATGGCTTGCCGGAGCGGGAAAAACTGGTTCTTTCACTTTACTACGAAGAAGAGATGAATCTTAAGGAAATTGGACTAATACTTGATGTCAGTGAGTCGCGTGTTAGCCAAATCCACTCGCAGGCGACTATGCGATTAAAATCCCGAATGCATGAGTGGACAGAGTAATCTTGTCGAATTGAATTAAGTTCAAGAAAGCTATTGATTTGGCAGTAAAAAAAACTGGCTAGACTGATAACAAAGGCTAGACTTCAGGGTAGAGTTTGAAACGCTAACAAGGGTTTCGACAGTATTGGAGGTCGACTTGAATAAAGATATGAAAATCCTCGTGGTAGATGATTTCTCTACGATGAGACGAATAATTAAAAACCTACTCAGAGATTTGGGGTTCACAAATACCGATGAAGCAGATGATGGCAACACAGCGTTGCCTATGCTTAAAACCGGTAAGTACGACTTTCTTGTGACCGACTGGAACATGCCAGGCATGACCGGCATTGAGTTGCTGAAGACTGTTCGTGCGGATGAGAGCCTGAAATCCCTCCCTGTTTTGATGGTCACCGCGGAAGCGAAACGTGATCAGATCGTTGCGGCCGCTCAGGCGGGTGTAAACGGCTATGTTGTTAAGCCATTTACTGCTGCAGTCCTCAAGGAAAAAATAGAAAAGATTTTTGAACGCATCGACGCGTAAAGAGTGCTTATGAACGAACAAACTTCTATTTCAGAAGCGTCGGATGGTACAGAAGATGTCGATGGTTTTGAAAGTTTATTGAAAGAACAAACAACCAAGTTAAAAGATTTGGTTGATGAAGGCGATATTTCCTCAGCTTTATCGGTCATCTCGGAGATAAATCAGACTCGCGACAAAACGCTTTATATTGAAGTGGGGCGTCTCACACGGAGTCTTTATGAGTCGATTCGTAACTTTCAGATTGATTGCGGTGATGCTCAAAGCCGTGAAGAATTGTCGAAAATTGATGACGCTTCTGACCGGCTTGCCTATGTTGTCGACATGACAAATAACGCTGCGAACAAGACGCTTGATCTGGTTGAGGAAACGATGCCTTTTGCCTCGCACATGAACAGTGAAGCGAAGCTGTTGAAGTCTGAATGGGAGAAACTGCGCCGCAAGGAAATGACGCCGAGCGAGTTTCGAGACCTCACAGGTCGTATGGATAGCTTTCTAGAACAACTTAGTGATGATTCCGATAAGGTATATCAGAATCTTTCGGCTATCTTATTAGCACAGGATTTTCAGGATTTGACGGGCCAGGTGATCAACCGTGTAACCGGTTTGGTTAAAGAAGTAGAAGATAATCTCGTTAACCTGGTACGTATGGCTGGCAAAGTTGACCAAATTACCGGCACCGTTCATGACATTGAGGCCTTAGAGACGAACATGAATGGTGAAGGTCCGCAGATGAAAAAAGAAGAACGCGTAGATGTTGTAAGCGGACAGGATGACGTAGACGATTTATTGTCGAGTTTGGGTTTCTAGAAATTTTAAGGGGTTAGTGAATGGGCTTCGAGGCAGATGAAGAGATCCTGCAGGACTTCCTGGTGGAGTCGGGTGAGATTCTTGAGCAGCTATCTGAGCAATTGGTATCGCTTGAGCGAAACCCCGAAGATATTGATTTGCTGAATGCCATCTTTCGTGGATTTCACACGGTAAAAGGTGGTGCCGGATTTTTGCAGCTCGAGGCGTTAGTAGATTGCTGTCATATCGCAGAGAACGTTTTTGATGTTCTGCGAAACCGCAAGCGTGTTGCTGATGCAGAGTTAATGGATGTGGTGCTTCGTGCGCTGGACACCGTTAACATGATGTTTGACGAGGTCCGATCCGGTCAGGATCCGAGCCCTGCAGACCCCGAATTATTGAAAGACCTCGAGCGCTTTGCGACCGAGCAGGGGAGTGAACCCGCGCCAGTCGCTGAAGCTCCGGTTGAAGTTGAGCCTGTCGTTGAGCAGCCAGCTGCAGTGCAAGCGCCTGCTGCAGATTCTCAAGATGTCGTTAACCAGATTGCAAACGCTGAAGGTGACATTACCGACGACGAATTTGAAATGCTTCTTGATGCTTTGGATGGTCCTGGTGGCGCGTCAGCACCACAAGTCCAGGCTGAAGCGCCACAAACACCGGCAGGCGAAATGCCTCCAGCCTCAGATGATATTTCCGAAGACGACCTTTCAAGCCTCATATCAGAGCTACAAGAGCATCAGGTTGCCGCAGAAGATTTGCCAGCGTCAGCGGCAATGCCGGCAGCGGAAAGCTCTTCGCAGCCTGCTCCCCAAAGTTCTGCGGCATCAGATGAAATCACCGATGATGAGTTTGAAAAGCTTCTCGATGAGTTGCATGGCGAGGGTAAATTCGACCCGGCTACGAGTACGGTAGGTCAAGAGGCTGCTGCGTCAGTTCCAGCACCAGAGGCGTCTTCTGCTCCTGCGGGAGCGAGTGGCGGTGGTGATTTAATTACTGATGATGAATTTGAGAAACTCCTTGATGACTTGCATGGCGCTGGTAAGGGCCCTGCAGCTGTTTCTGCAGCCGAAAAACCAGCCGTTCAAGAGGTGAAGCCTGCAGCAGCTCCCGTTGAAAAGCCAGCTGCACCGGCCGCCAAAGCCGCCGAACCTGCAGCAGCTGAGAAAGCACCGGCCGCCAAACCGAAACCGGCTGCTGCGCGCAATGAAGGCCTAACCACCGAAACGACGGTGCGTGTCGATACCAGTCGCCTTGATGAAATTATGAATATGGTGGGCGAGCTGGTGCTCGTTCGAAACCGCTTAAAGCGTTTGGGTGACGAAAGTACAGACGAAGCGCTGCAAAAAGCGGTTTCCAATCTTGATGTTGTGACCGGTGATCTTCAGTCAGCGGTCATGAAGACACGTATGCAGCCGATCAAGAAAGTCTTTGGTCGATTTCCTCGAGTTGTTCGTGATCTTGCCCGAAACCTTCGTAAAGAAGTAAATCTGGTTCTGCAAGGTGAAGAGACTGATCTCGATAAAAACCTAGTTGAAGCTCTTTCCGATCCGCTCGTCCACTTGGTACGCAATGCTGTTGATCACGGCATCGAAATGCCGGAAGTGCGCGAAGCGAATGGCAAGTCGCGTGTTGGTGACGTAATACTTTCGGCCGAGCAGGAAGGTGACCATATTCTTCTCTCCATCCGCGATGATGGTGCAGGTATGGATCCGAATGTTTTGCGTCGAAAGGCTGTTGAAAAAGGTTTGTATGATCAGGATGCTGCAGATCGCTTGTCTGACAACGAGTGCTACAACCTGATTTTTGCTCCCGGATTTTCAACAAAAGAGGAAATTTCTGACGTATCTGGCCGTGGTGTGGGAATGGACGTTGTTAAAACGAAAATTACCCAGCTGAACGGTAGCGTCAATATCGACTCTGAGCTTGGCAAAGGCAGTTGTCTGACGATCAAGGTGCCGTTAACGCTTGCCATTATGCCGACGCTAATGGTGAAGCTGGAAGATCAGGCATTTGCTTTCCCGTTGGTAAGTGTTGTGGAGATTTTCCATCTCGATCTCACCAAAACCAATGTTGTTGATGGCCAGGAATGCGTCGTCGTTCGCGACAATGTCTACCCCCTGTTTTATATCAAACGATGGCTTGTCAGTCAGGGTGGAACAACAAACGCAGAGTCTGCGCATGTTGTCATCGTGGCCGTAGGCACTAAAAAGGTAGGCTTCATTGTCGACCAGTTAGTCGGCCAAGAAGAAGTTGTTATCAAGCCTCTTGGCGGCATGCTGCATGGCACGCCGGGTATGGCAGGCGCAACGATTACCGGTGATGGACGCATCGCGCTTATTCTTGATATACCCAGTTTGCTAACGCGTTACGCTTAGCCCGCACTTTAAACAGGGAAGCATAGGATCCATGGCAGTAAAAGTTCTGATCGTTGATGATTCTGCGTTTTTTAGAAAGCGGCTAAGCGAGATTCTCCAGAAAGTAGATTCTATAGAAGTCGTTGGTACGGCGAGTAACGGTAAGGAAGCGATTGATCAGGCGAAGGCTCTTCATCCTGATGTGATTACCATGGATTATGAGATGCCGGTGATGGATGGTATTACCGCGATTCGTCATATCATGAAAGAGTCACCTTGTCCTATTTTGATGTTTTCCTCTCTGACACATGAGGGCGCCCGGGTTACTCTGGATGCTCTTGATGCAGGTGCGGTCGACTACTTACCAAAAAACTTTGAAGACATCGCCCGTGATGCGACCAAGATGCAAGAGGTTCTCAAGACCCGCATTCTTTCGATCGCGCGCAAGAGTCGATTTTCTCCACGCCCGAGTCCTGCAGTGCCCGCTCGTGAACCCGCGTCTTCGTCTGCTGCTAGCGCAAATCTGAGTACGCGTGAACGTTTGCAGCGTCTGGCTGACGGCGGCATCAACAGGGCTGCTCATGGCGCGTCCCCTGCAGCGACCGGTTCATCCGTTGCGGCGACCCCAGCAGGCCGATCAGGTCTGAAGCACCCGGTTAGCGTAGTCGCTATTGGAACGTCAACTGGTGGTCCCGTCGCCTTACAAAAAGTAATTACCAAGTTGCCGGAAAATTTTCCGGTACCTATCTTGCTTATACAGCATATGCCGGCAACATTTACCCCTGCCTTTGCCGAACGCCTGAATGCGCTGAGCGCAATACAGGTCAAGGAAGCGGAGGATGGGGATGTGCTGCAACCGGGTAGAGCGTATTTAGCTCCCGGTGGTAAGCAAATGCTCGTAGGCAATCGAGGTGGAAGGGCAAGTATTTCGATACTGGACGGTGACGAACGCTTAACCTACAAACCCTCGGTGGATCTGACTTTCGGCTCCGTATCAAAGAGTTTTCCTGGCAAGGTGCTCAGCATCGTTTTAACCGGGATGGGTGCGGACGGTAAAGAGGGATGTCGGCTTATGAAGTCCAGCGGTTCGACGGTTTGGACGCAGTCTGAGGCAACGTGTGTTGTTTATGGCATGCCGATGGCGGTCGATAAAGCAGGATATAGTGATAAGAGCTTGGATATTAACGATATCGCTGAGCAACTGGTAAATAGGTTAACCTAATGGATTACCTCAGTATTGTCGGGTTGCTGCTTGGCTTTCTGGCAATTTTTGGCGGCAACGCAATTGAAGGCGGGACAATTGCATCACTCATAAATGGCCCCGCAGCACTTATTGTCATCGGCGGGACCTTGGCGGCAACCTGTCTGCAGACTCCGTTCAAAGTATTTCGGGGAAGCCTTGCTGCGCTGCGCTGGGTTTTCTTTCCTCCGCATATTTCTATTGAAGATGGTATCAATAAGCTTCTTTCCTGGAGTATCAAGGCTCGTAAAGAGGGCTTGTTGGGCCTTGAAGATGTCGTATCAAAGGAGCGCGAATCTTTTTGTAAGAAAGGATTGCAGTTGCTGATTGACGGCTCCGAACCCGAGTCCATACGGTCGGTGCTTGATGTTGATATGTATTCGCGAGAACAACGCGATCTGGATTTGGCTAAAGTCTATGAGTCGATGGCAGGATATTCTCCAACCATTGGCATTATCGGCGCGGTTCTTGGGCTTATTCAGGTGATGAGTAATTTGGCGGATCCAGCCTCGTTGGGGGCAGGCATCGCAACCGCTTTTGTGGCAACCATTTATGGGGTCGGTTTCGCAAACCTTATTTTACTGCCCGTGGCCAATAAAATTCGTTATCAGGTTGAACGACAGGTTAGATACCATGAAATGGTCGTTGATGGTTTGTTGTCTATAGCGGAGGGCGAAAACCCGCGCTCACTAGAGTTAAAGCTGAAAGGCTATCTGCATTTAGACTCCTCGGATTAAGGGGCGACTTTTATGAAGCGCTCAAGAAAACACCGAGAAAGCGAAAATCACGATCGTTGGCTGGTTTCCTATGCTGATTTCATTACGCTGCTCTTTGCGTTCTTTGTTGTTATGTATTCCATCTCCTCTGTCAACGAGGGTAAGTACAAGGTGCTGTCCGAGTCTCTAGAAGGCATTTTCAATACCCGGCCAAAAAGCCTCGATCCGATTGAAGTCGGTGAGCTGAACGACAGGATTGAACGAGAAACCTCAACGGAAGGCTTGAATCCGATGCTGATCGGTAGCCATGAGAGATTTGAAACGATTAAAGATCAGGCGGACGACACTCAACTTGAAGCCGTTGCAGGAGAATTCGAG
>DAITOW010000098.1:0-9313 GCA_036833965.1 Oleiphilaceae bacterium | reverse complement strand
CTTCTTCCCACTCAGGCGTGTCGTACATTGCCGCAAGTGCATCCACGTATTTTTGACGAGTCGCTTCATCCATGCCGGGAGCACCGAAGAACCCGCGCCAGTTAACGAATTCCACGTCAAGCCCTTGCTCCTTGAGTGTCTGCGCACTGTCGTAAGCTGCGACACGCTCAGGTGCAGTAACCGCCACGATGCGAACTTCTCCCGCTTCTGCCAAAGCAATGGCTTCCGAGAAGCCGGTCGATAGAATGGCAATTTCTCCCGAGAGCAGGGCAGCCATCGCTTTACCACCTGCATCATACGGAATGTATTTTACGGCTGTCGGTTCCTCGCCAGCCGCTTCAAAAGCCATTGCCGCGACAAGGTGATCCATGCTTCCCGGAACGGAACCGCCACCTACAGCGACTTTTCGGGGATTCTTTTTGTAGGCCGCGACCACATCGCCGAAGTTCTGATACGCACTGTCTTTGGCAACCACAAATGCGGCGTAATCGCCAATAGTGCCGGCAACCATGGTCAGATCACGGAAGTTTTGCGGGAACACGCCAGACAGTGAGCGGATTACGATAGGCGTTGAGTTCACCATTAGTGTGCCCATATTGCTCTTGGCATTTTCGATCAAATAGCCAATGGCTTTGCCGCCACCTCCGCCGGACATGTTCTCATAACTGGCTTTTCCAACGAGCCCCGATTTGGTCAGCGCTTCGCCTGTACCGCGTGCGGTACCATCCCAGCCACCGCCTGCACCGCCTGGGACAAGAAAGTGAATAGACTCAAGCATTTGATCCGCTGCACTGGCTAGAGGGGCAAATGAGCAGGCAATGGTCAGCGTCGTCGCAGTGAACAGCGTTCGGAAGGTTTTGTTTATCGTCATAACATGGTTTCTCTTTTAACGG
The DNA here is from genome assembly GCA_036833965.1 of Oleiphilaceae bacterium. Lineage (GTDB taxonomy): Bacteria > Pseudomonadota > Gammaproteobacteria > Pseudomonadales > Oleiphilaceae > PZPK01. Next base: position 8,420 of record DAITOW010000098.1, on the reverse strand, counting down.
GCATCTTGTGTTAAACAGCGTGTCGAAGTCTATTCGTTTGGTTTAGGGTGATGGAATATTGCGGTGATAAAGGCTTTTAAGTGCATTGCGTTAATTGTGTTTATTATGTTCATGAACCAAACTGGTTCTATTGAAAGGCTCATTCACCAGATAAGGGAATCCAGGTTTGAACCCGTTTCCAGGCTTAAAACGAGCATCGCTATCCGTTCGTCTAGTTCTGATTCTCAGTGTCTTATCCATCCTCCAGGTCGGGATTATGGGCGGAGTCGCATGGTTGACTCTGCATGCCTCGGTTGAGGATCAAATTTCAAAACGCGCTCTGAGTGTTGCGCGAACCCTGGCTTTGTCCTCTGAGCTAATAGATGCTGTTTCGAATAACGATATGATTAAGGTGCAGGAGATAGCGCGTACTGTTCAGCATGCCAATAACGCTTTGTTTGTAGTGATTGGCGATGAGGATGGTATTCGTATGGCGCATCCTAATCCTGAAAAAATCGGTTTCTCAATGGCCGATGATGATGGAGATATGGCCGAACGGGTGTTGTTGCACGGAGGTTCGTACACGCAAATCAGTCAGGGCAGTCTGGGGCGCTCTATCAGGGGCAAGAGCGCCATCCTGAATGACGAAGGCAAGGTCATTGGTATCGTTTCTGTAGGCTTCGCGAGTTCGGATATGCCCCGGGTTGTTGGTGGCTACAGCTTGTGGCTGTACTCACTGATGCTGCTCGCTGTCTTTGCAAGTATCGCTGCGGCGACCATGATTGCCTTTCGATTGAAGCGGGAGTTGTTCGGGCTAGAGCCGAGACAGATTGCCGCCCTGTTCAAGGAACGGGAAGCGACTCTGGAATCGGTGCGAGAGGGGATTATTGCCATCGATCGCCATAGTCGCATTACTACGTTTAACAGGCATGCCCAGGCTTTGCTAAATATTCCGGAGGGCAGCGAGGTCATAGGAAAGAACATTCAGGAAGTTCTTCCCGGCTCCAACCTGCCGGATGTTCTTCAGAACGGGCAGGCTGATTTCGATCAGGAGGTCTGGCTCAATGGTCGGCAAATGGTCGTCAATCGCGTGCCCTTTTTGCAGGATGGCCGAGTGGAAGGTGCGGTATCAAGTTTTCGGGCGAGGGAAGAACTGGATCTAGTCAGCAAAAAGCTCACCCGTATTGAGCAATATGCCGAAGGCTTGCAAAGTCAGGCGCATGAGTACAACAACAAGCTCCACACCATTGCCGGGTTGATTCAGATAGGCGCAGCGGACAAAGCGCTTGCCCTGATTGGCTCGGAAGTGGCAGATAAACAACAGATTATAGAGATCGTTACCCGGCGCATTCCTGACAGCGTGGTCGCTGGCTGTCTATTAGGGAAGTATAACCGGGCGCGTGAGTTGGGTCTGCGGCTGGTGCTTGATGAACACAGCCGCTTTGAAAAGATTCCCGCTTGCATCTCTGCGGATCAGTTGGTCGCCATATTAGGTAATCTGATTGATAACGCACTTGAAGCAACGCGTGCACGAAAAGTGGATAAGGGTGAGGTAACGGTAAGTTTCTCTGATTACGGCCATGACTTTGTGATTGAGGTGGAGGATCAGGGGGCAGGGATACCGGATCACGACAAAAAGAGAATCTTCGAACGGGGTTTTAGTAGTAAGGATGGTAACGAGCACGGCATCGGTTTGTATCTTATACACACCATTGTCACTCAGGCTAAAGGCCATATCGAGATTGAAGATAGTGAAAGCGAAGGTACGCGCTTTGTGATTTATTTGCCAAAGGATAATGCTTAAGGGGGAGGAATATGTCAGACGCGTCTGCCTTGAGTATCGTTATCGCAGAAGATGACGATGCGAATGCGGAAATACTCAAGCGCTTCGTTGAGCGGATTGAGGGGTTGCATGTTGCGGGTATTGCAAAAAGCTGTGCCGACGTTCGGGACTTTGTTGAAGTTTTTAAACCGAAACTTATTCTACTGGACGTGAACTTTCCCGATGGTAACGGACTGGATCTTTTGAGGGAATGGCGAGCCGCTGGATTGGATCTGGACGTTATTCTCGTGACGGCAGCCAGCGAAGTACATACCTTTAAAGATGCCCTGCGTTCGGGTGTATTTGATTATATTTTGAAGCCTCTGGCATTTGACCGATTGGCGGAAGCGCTCGAAAAGTATAAGCAGCACACCATCAAACTGGCAGCGGCGGATGTTCTGGAACAGGGGCAGTTGGACGAAATTCGGGCCGTTGGCCATGATGATGCGAGCAGTGCCCACAGCCTGCCCAAGGGTATTGATCTGGTTACTTTGGAGAAAATCCGCGGTCTTATTGCAGACCTTAAAAATGTCTCGGCGGATGAGGCAGGCAAACAATTAGGTGTTTCGCGCAGCACAGCCAGACGCTATCTGGAATATTTGATTTCATGCGGTCAATTGCAGGTTGATCTCGATTACGGACATGTTGGCCGTCCCGAGCGCCGATACGCGGTGATCAGCTAGCTCAGGATATTCGGGATTCTTCAACGGCATGACAGGCAATCAGGCTGCCATCGCTTTGAGGGATGCCTTTGGGAATCTCCTGTTTGCAACGCTCATTGGCGTGCGGGCAGCGACCATGAAATACGCAGCCGCTCGGAAGATTTACCGGTGTAGGCACTTCTCCGTTCAGGCGGATAAAGTCTGAGCCCTTGGTGTCCAGCTTCGGAATGGCGCTTAATAATGCGCGTGTATAGGGATGTTTGGGGTTCTCAAACAAGGTCTTGGTGTCAGAAAGCTCGCATAATGTTCCCAGATACATTACCGCAACGCGCGTTCCGAAGTGTTCAACCACAGACAGATCGTGCGTGATGAACAGGTAGGTCAGATCCAGTTCTTTTTGCTTTTCCAGAAGCAGGTTGATGACCTGAGCCTGAACAGAAACGTCCAGTGCCGAGATCGGCTCGTCTGCAACAATAAATTCAGGGTCTACAGTCAGCGCCCGGGCGAGGCTGATGCGTTGCTTTTGCCCTCCGGAAAATTCATGAGGGTAGCGGGCGGCCCAACCTGGGTCTACACCAACGGAGAGCATTACTTGCTCAACCTTCTGCATGACTTCGCTGTCGTTCAGGTTCGGGGTATGGAAACGAACCGGCTCCTCAAGTATTTGCTTGATGGTCATTCGCGGGTTCAGTGAAGCGTAAGGATTCTGAAACACCATTTGCAAGCGTTTGCGGTAGGGCATTAGTTCGCTTGGGGAGAGGTTATCTATGCGTTCACCGTTGTAGAGAATTTTTCCGCTTGTTGGTTTGATCAAGCCCATGACGCACCGGGCGATCGTTGACTTACCGCAGCCACTCTCGCCAACGATACACAAGGCTTCGCCTTTAGCGACCTTGAAACTGACACCATTAATGGCGTGCACGTGCTCTCTTTTTCTTGTCAGGCGACCTTTCTCAAAGCTGAGTTGGTCGAGAAAGTCGCCTGAAATATCAAAGCGTTTGTAAAGATCCTGAAGCTCAAGAATGGTTGAAGGATTAGCCGAATCAGTCATGAGTTTGCGCCTCGTATGCCAGTGTGGCCTCTACCTGAGAGCAGGCGATCTTATGGTTTGTCGGGCCATCAATCTCTATCAGTTCCGGGGGCTTGCTCCTGCATTGATCTGTTGCAAATTCGCAACGCGGGTTAAAGGCGCAACCATCAGGAATGTTGTTTAAAGACGGCATATTGCCGGGAATCTGTGCAAGCTTCGCCCCCGGTTTTCCTTGTTGCGGCAGGGCGTTGATCAAACCGTGTGTGTATGGGTGTCTGGCGTGATGGATAATGTCTTCCGTTCGACCCATTTCCGCGATTCGTCCTGCGTACATCACGATCGCGCGTTGTGTAACCTGCGCGACGACGCCCAGATCATGGGTAATCAGGATGAGTCCAACGTGTTGCTCTTCGCAGAGTTGTCGGAGTAACAACATGATCTCGGCCTGAATGGTGACATCGAGTGCGGTGGTTGGCTCGTCGGCGATAATTAGCTCCGGTTCCGTAAGAAGCGCGATTGCAATCACCACGCGCTGACGCATGCCCCCCGATAACTCATGCGGGTATTGATCTATTCTTTTTTCCGGGGAAGGGATGGCGACCTGCCTCAAACGTTCGATGGCGAGTTTTTTGGCCTCGGCCTTCGAGAGTTTGCGATGTCGCCTCAGGCACTCGATCATTTGAGTGCCAATCGTCAGCACCGGATTCAGTGTCATCATCGGGTCTTGAAAGATCATACAAATCTTGTTGCCACGTATATCTTTGATTTCTTTCTCCGAGAGCGACGCCAGATTTTGCCCTTTAAACAGGACCTCTCCGGAGTGGATATACCCCGGCTTACTAATCAGGTTAATGATGGCAAACGCTGCGACGGACTTTCCTGCGCCACTTTCGCCGACAATCCCAAGGCGTTCGCCTTTCTCCAAGGTAAAGGATACGTCCCGCAAGGCACGGAGATCTTCGTGGCGCGTCTTGAAACGAACGTCGAGATTCTTAACTTCGAGCAAGGCCATGGGAGAGCTAGTCCTTATAGAGTTTTGGATTGAGTGCGTCGCGCAACCAGTCACCAAGAAGGTTGATGACCAGTATCAGAGTGATCAGGACAATGCTGGGGATGACTGTAATCCACCAGGAACCGCTGAAAATATACTCAAAGCCACTACTGATCAGAGAGCCAAGAGATGGTTCTGAAACCGGCATTCCCAAGCCGAGAAACGAAAGGGACGCCTCGCTGATAATCGCATTTGCAACCTGAACAGTGGAAATGACTAGAATCGGGGATAAGGTGTTGGGCAGAATGTGGCGAAACATGATCCGGGGTGAGGGAAAACCCATAACGCGTGCCGCATCGACATATTCCTTGTGCTTTTCGGCAAGTACACTTGCCCGAACGGTACGGGCGTATTGGGGCCATTCCGCAACGCCTATCACCAAAATCAGCATAAACACGGCCAGCTCACTGTAGAGTTCGGCACCAAAAGCAATCTGGAAGATCGCAAGTACAATGATCGCTACCATCATCGTTGAAAAGCTTAATTGCACATCGGCAATTCGCATCAGCACACTGTCGATCTTGCCACCAAAGTAACCGGCACTCAGGCCGATGATGATGCCCAGAAAAGCCTGGAGTAATACGGCACAGATGCCAATCGTAAGTGATATGCGCGTGCCGTAGAGGATGGTGCTCCACATGTCCCGGCCCTGATCATCAGTGCCGAGGGTAAAGCGCTCATCGCCTTCATCCAGCCATTGCGGCGGCAATTCGGAATCCATGATGTCAATGTGCGCAGGGTCATACGGGTCGTAGGGTGCAACGAAGGGCGCAAAAAAAGCGAGCGCGGCCATTACTATAAAGATCACGAAGCTGACAACGGCGACTTTGTCTTTTTTAAAATTGTGGAAAAAGTCCGAGCGTAAGAAGCGTTTGAATTTGGTACTCATGCCGGCTTCCCTGTCAGTTTGATGGTCGGATTGACCAAACCGTAGATGAGGTCAACCACTGTGTTGACGACAACGAAAATAAAACCAACAACAACCAGATAGGCGACAATTAAAGGTGTATCGGAGCGATTGACCGCCTCCAGAAACAGGAAGCCCATGCCGGGCCATTGAAAGACGGTTTCTGTAAGAATGGTGTAGGCCACCATGGTGCCGATCTGGACGCCGCCGACGGTAATCACGGGCAGCATGGTGTTTTTCATTGCGTGCAGAAACCAGATACGCATATTACTCAAGCCTTTTGCATGCGCAAACTTGATGTAATCCGTTTGCAGTACCTCCATCATCTCCGCTCTGATCAGACGAATAAAGAGCGGCAGCATAATCGAGGCCAGTGATAGGCTCGGAAGTATGAGGTGTTCGCGGCCATCGGCGGTTAGAAAGGCAGATTCCCAGTTTCCGAAAAGGATGGCGGTATCGCCGCGGCCATAAGAGGGAAGCCAGCCAAGCTCGATAGCAAAAAGATAGATTGAAAAGATCGCGGTCAGAAATACCGGGATGGATATTCCCACAATACTCAGCCCCATCACGGCTTTGGAAAGTAGTGCGTTAGGTCTGATTGCAGCATAGGCGCCTAGTGGAATCGAAAGCACAAAAATAATGATCGAAGCGCCGAGAACGAGATCGATCGTAGCGGGCAGCTTCTTGATGATGACTTCAAGCGCTGGCTCCTTAAAAAAATACGAGGTACCCAGATCGCCCTGGATTGCATTTGAAAGAAAGCGGCCATACTGAATCAAAAAAGGGTCGTTGAGCCCGAGTTGATCGCGATAGATTTCCCGCTCGGCTTCCGAAACAGATTGGCCCATCATTTCTCTTAACGGGTCGCCCAAATTGTCCTTAATTGCAAAGGCTATAAAGCTGATAACGAGCATGACCAGACAAGCCTGAATGATGCGTTTGATTAGAAATGCAATCATCTACACAACCTGTTTTTAACTTTGGAAAGAAGAGTGGGTGTGGAGGTGCTCCACACCCGGATTAGAGAGCTTAGTTTTTAATGACCAAGTCGCCAAGATATGGGAAGTTCATAACGTTCACCACATCCTCGATGGCTACTTTTTTGCTCGCACCCCAGGCAAGGTTTTGCCAGTGAAGTGGAACGAAAGCCGCATCGTTATAGAGAATGGTTTCCACTTCCTGCAACATTTGAGCGCGTTTCGCGGTATCCGTTTCAGCGTTAGCGGCTTCCACTAACTCATCCACTTTCGGATTACAGTAGTTGCCACTGTTGTATTGGCCTCGACCGGTTTCCGTGTTTGGACACATTGTCAGGTACTCGGAGAAGTTTGCTGAGTCTTCGGTGTCCGAGTGCCAGCCAATCATCATGATGTCTGCCGCGCGGTTATCAAACTCTGGCCAGTACTGGGCTTTTGGCATGGTTTTCAGGTCAACCTTGATGTTGATTTTTGCCAGCATGGAAGCAACTGCCTGGGCAATCTTCTCATCATTCACGTAACGGTTGTTGGGTGCCATCATGGTCACGCTGAAGCCATCCTCATAGCCGGCTTCTTTCATAAGTTGTTTGGCTTTGTCGAGGTCATATCGTGGTTTCAAACCTTCCACGTATCCCTGATAGCCGGCCGGACCTTGCTGAGCTGCTGCGGTCGCGAAGCCTTTCATGATTTTCTTCACGATGCCTTCGTTGTTGATGGCATGAACAATCGCCTGACGGACCTTTAGGTTTTTAAACTCTTCCCGACGATTCTGGTTCAACTGGAAAGTGATGATGCGCGTACCTGGCATGGTAACCAGATCCACCTTGTCACTATCCTTGATGCGATCGTGATCTGTTGGTGGAACGGGCTCGATGAAGTCAACATCGCCGGAGAGCAAGGCAGCAACACGGGTCGGAGCTTCCTTGATTGGTGTAAGTATAATTTCATCTACATTTCCCGGAGACTTCTTGTCCCAATAGTCGGCAAAACGTTCAAACTTAACTCTTACACCTTGTTCGCGTTCTTCAACAATAAACGGGCCTGTACCGGAAGCATTGGTGGACGAGAAGGTGTTGCCGTGTTTTACAAGCGCTCCCTTGTCCTGGCCATTTTCATCCGTACCCGAGTAGAACTTGCTGTCCATCGGGAAGACATAGGTCATGTTGTTTAGTACGAGAGGGAAAGGTACGTTTGTCTTTACTTCAACGGTGTAATTATCAACAGCCGTCATGCCGTCAAATGGCGTAAAGATGCCCTTAAAATCGGGACTGTCTTTCAGACGGTCAAAGGTCCAGACAACGTCCGCGGCGGTAAGCATGTTACCGCTATGAAACTTGACGCCCTGACGTAATTTGAAACGCATCGTGAGTTCGTCGATTCGCTCCCAGCTTTCTGCAAGGCGAGGCTCAAAGCCGAGGTCTTTCGTCCAGCGTACCAATGGATCAAAAATCATGTGGGATAGTTGCAAGGTTCCGCCAGAGAGTTGCTCATGCGGATCGAGTGATACAGGGTCTGCGTCGTAGGCCATTTTCAGGGTTTCTGCACTTGCCATTGTGGATGCACAGAAGATGGTTGCGCCAAGTAGCGCTTTTATTGAGCGTGAAAGCATTAGGTACCTCGGGTCGTTATTATTGGGTTTTAACATTCCATCGTTTGGCCATTAGCAGGCCAGGTACTGCATGTGTTGAAAGGCGATGCAGAACAGACATCGCTGTCCCACAGATTCGCCTTTTTTTACGTGATGCGTCAAGCGCTTTGTTTAGATTCGACCTAAGAAGGGGGGGTATATGTTTGTGCCAGCGAATTATTTGTGTTTGCTGGCTCAAGAGCATGTTTAGAGCTTTCTTAGTTCTTTTGCCAGCTCTTTGTCGAGTTTTGAATTTTTTCCTTCTTTGTTCAAAAGGGAGGGTAGATTGCTGAACAATAAAATCCCGCCAACACAAACAATGGACCAGATGAATTGTTCTGCCCACGCAAAATAAACACATACGA
>DAITOW010000097.1:4297-9334 GCA_036833965.1 Oleiphilaceae bacterium | reverse complement strand
CCACTCAATCACAACAGTTTTGACCATGCCAGACTTCACCGCAGCGATATATTCAAATGGCTGGCCTGCAGAATAGACAGTCTCTCCCTCTTGAAATACCCGACCCGTGTCAACGATCTCTTCCAGAGAGTTCATGTCGTCTCTGTCCAAACCAACAGGCAAGCAGATTTTACCTAAAGAGCATTGACCGCACTTTAAAAAACTTGCAGACGCAAGAGGGATTATTTGTTCCATGGAAAAAACGTTCTTTTATGTTAGACCGTTTTACTGTACCGCAGAGCGCCATTGTTGTCACGATTAGGATGTCTCAAATAATGATCAAAGCACATTGCGATATTACGCAAGAACACCCTGCCCAATTCAGTGACTTGAAAACCGGTTTCATCCGCATCGAGCAAGCCATCTCGCCTGATGCCCTTCAACTGCGCCAATTCGTGCTCAAAGTACTGTTCGAACAACAAATCATGCTCAGCTCCGAAGGCTTCATATTCAATCCTTTCCCCGCACATCAGGCGCTGAATCAGATCCGCACGAACAACATCATCGCGCGACATGACCAGCCCTTTGGAAACAGGCAACACATCCTTATCCAGCTTGCTTGTATACGAGGCAAGATCCGTTGCATTCTGGCTGTAACACTCATTAATGCGGGAAATAGAACTAACACCAATGCCAATTAGATCCGAATCTGCATTGGTCGAATAGCCCTGGAAATTGCGTTGCAGACTACCATTGCGTTGCGCCGCGGCCAGACTGTCCTCAGGTAAAGCGAAATGATCCATACCGATGTATTCATAACCCGCCTCACTCAAGCTGATAATGCTATCACTCAGGATGGTGAGCTTATCCACACTGCTGGGTAGATCCTCCGCCTTGATCAAGCGCTGCGAAGGCATGCGATCAGGCATATGCGCATAGTTATACAGCGCCAAGCGATCAGGCCTTACATCAATAATTTCTTGCAGAGTTTTGTGGAAGGTATCCGGCGTTTGCAAGGGCAAACCGTAAATAAGATCAAACGAGACTGACTTGATATGCAGTTCTCGCGCACGCTTGACGAGCGCCTTGATCTGATCAAAACATTGCTCCCGGTTTACCGCCTTCTGAACATCAGGGTTAAGATCCTGAATGCCGAAACTGAATCGGTTGAAACCCAAATCAACCAATGCCTCAAGATCGGAAACTGACACGCTACGAGGGTCAATTTCAATACTCATCTCAAGATTATGCGGCAAGCCCAGATGGAAGGACTGCGCGATCAACTCCAGGACTTCCTTGATCTGCGAAACACTCAGGAACGTTGGGGTTCCGCCACCAAAGTGAATTTGCTGAACGAGTCGGTCATCAGCGAAAGCTTTTGCACGCATCGTGATTTCACGGCTCAATAGCTCTACATACTCTGCCGCCCGACCCTGATTACGGGTAACAACCTTGTTACAACCACAGTAATAACAAAGAGAAGCACAAAATGGTACATGGACGTAAAGCGAAAGCGGCCTAGGTACGAGCGCCTGATTACTGATCGCCACTTGTTGGAGATAATCATCGACAGTGAAGTCTTGATTGAAGTGTAGCGCGGTCGGGTAGGAAGTGTAACGAGGACCATGACCTTCGTATCGAACCAGTAGCGCGCTTAATTGTTGCGCATTAATCACAACCGAGTCCTATATCAATTTAATGGCACTCAGTGTATCGCTTTGCTTGAATTAAACAGTTGATTTACATCAACCGAGCTTGATGGAACCTCAATTGCGCCGCGCTTTCGTTTTCGCCCCAGTGATGAACAACAATACGGCTGACATTGGCATACGGCACATCAATGTTCCAGAGCCTGGAAGTAGGCATACCCAGAACATGAACGAGAATTGCCCGGATCACACCACCATGACACACCAACAGGCGATGCTGATTCGTACTTTCTTCAACCAAATCCTCCCAGGCAGCATGCACTCGCGCAACGAATTCACTCAGGGCTTCGCCATTTGGCGGCGTATGATTCTCAGGATCGCGCCAATAGCGCTTCAAAGCTTGCGGTTCGCGTGCCATTAACTCTGCGGTTGTCAGTCCCTCCCAATCACCAAAGCCGATCTCCCGAAACTGCTCCCTGATCTGCAAGGGAATATCATGCTGACTCGCCAATTCATCGGCAAAGAATCGGCAGCGTTTCAAAGGTGAAGCAATGATACTTTGCCATGGCCGATGATCAGCAATCGCTGTTCGCATCTGCTGCCAGCCTAATTCAGACAACGGATCGTCCTGCGCTCCTCTCAGGCGCTGACCTCCAACAGGCTCTCCATGACGAATCAAATCAATAATGGTCTCAGACATACATCAACTCTTTTGGACTAAATATTTCTGTTTTTAAACCGGCTGCACGTATACTACGCGCCAGTTTCTATCGGACAAAACAAACCCCAAAAAATTGAGAGTACGGAGTAAAATCTATGTTACAGGTGAACGAGTATTTTGATGGCAAGGTTAAATCAATTGCCTTTAAAGGTCGTGACTTGCCAAGCACTGTTGGTGTCATGGTCGCTGGCGAATACACCTTTGGCACCAGCCAGAAAGAATATATGACTGTTGTTAGCGGTGAACTTCAGGTCAAGCTCCCAGGCAGCGATGCATTCGTAAGCTTTACGGACGGCCAAACCTTCGAGGTTGAAGCAAATCAGTCATTTGATCTAATCGTTCCATGCGATACAGCATACTTGTGTAAGTACGAGTAACCAGTCTTTCGTTTTGAAGGGATGTACGCGCAGTAAATTAGTTACAAACTCATGGCGCGCACATCCTTTGCTTCTTTCAGAACCTGCTTTCTAGTCCGCTCGACCCATAAATCTTTTTTCTGCGGTATTAATACGGATACGTTCTCCGGGAGCCAGATACTCTGGGACCTGTACCGACAAACCCGTTTCAAAAATAGCAGGTTTGGTGCGCGCACTTGCAGAAGCACCCTTGATCGCTGGCGATGTTTCCTTGATCTCCATATCCACGGATTGAGGCATTTCCAAACCAACCACCGCATCATCCACAATCAACACGGCCATTCCCTGTATGGACTCGGTGATAAACAAAAGCTCGTCCTCAATATCCTCTTTCTTGATGGTGTATTGCGTAAAATCCTCATCATCCATAAACACCAGCGCATCCCCCTCGTCGTAGGAATAACTCACCATGCGCTTAAACAACTCAATACGCTCAAGCAGATCATCGCCCTTAAAGCGCTCCTCTACCTTGCCTCCGGTTTTTACATTCCGAAAACGCATTTTGTAAAGCGTAGCTGCGCCGCGCGCACTTGGATTCTGCACCTCAATCTGTTTTACGTGCAGAAGCTGCTGGTTGTATAAAACGACTTCACCTTTCTTGATTTCATTTACTTTAGGCATTTTTTAGCTCGTTAACGGTTACTATTATGTTCTCTGTTTTATTGTCTGTTTTTGTTGAGCGCTCGCTCTTTCATATATACCGCGTCATCGGAGATGTTCAGAAGATCTCTGCGCAACAAGTCAAAGGCCAATGCTGCAACGATTAACTGAAACCGCTTCCTATCCGTGGGAAAATAGAAGCAATGCGCTTTAATGCTCTCCAGCGAGCCCCAGGCAACCCAAACGGTACCTGTAGGCTTGTCCTTTGTTCCACCGCTTGGGCCAGCCACACCTGAAACCGCGACACCCAGATCCGCACCACTATTTACCAAAGCGCCTTGTAGCATCTCTCTGACGACCTGCTCACTCACCGCGCCAAATTCGGTCAAAGTTACTCCGCTCACGCCAAGCATCCGGGTTTTCATCTCATTCGAGTACGTAACAAAACCCGCATCAAAGACCTGCGATGCACCATCCAGTTCCGTCATCATGGAGCTAATCAGGCCACCGGTGCAGGATTCCGCAAACGTGACCCGCTTGCCGTGCTTAAGCAAAATATCCTTCACCACATGGGCGATACTACGCTCATCCTCGGTAACGATGTGCGCGCCGAACAAATCTCTTGCTGCTTGTGCTGCCTGCTCAAGGGAGGGGTAATCCTGCTCCCTTTGCGCTTGAAGTTTCAATTCAAGCATGGGCACTGACGCGCGAAAACCCAACTCAACACCATCGGGTATCTCGACTCCGCTTTTTAACAAGCGCTGCTGAATACCCGACTCGCCCATCCCGAACACACGAAAGCGATAGCGTTTCAGTGCAGCACCTTGCTGCAGATTCAGGCGTGGAAGAATCTGCTCGTCAAACATGCAAAACAACTCCGAAGGTACGCCCGGTGTGCAATACACTTCACAGTCACTGACCTGTGCCAAAAAGCCGGGGGCTGAACCTGTTGCGTTAGGAATAATCTCTACGCCCTCTGGCAAGATAGCTTGTTTACGATTCGCCTCGTTGAAGGCGATGTTTTTTTGCTCACACCAAGCCTGCAATTGCGCCATTGCCTGTGCATTTTCAACCAGCGGCATATTCAAAACGCCAGCCAAGGCTTCCGCTGTAAGGTCATCCACCGTAGGGCCAAGCCCGCCATTGACGATCAACACGTCGGAAAAAGCCGCAATCCGGGCAATCTCATTTTTCAGCACACTTAAATCATCACCCACCGTCGCCTTGTAATGCACCGGGCAGCCATAGCGACCCAATTTCTCTGCCAACACCGCTGAGTTGCTGTCGACGATATCGCCAGACATGAGCTCATTGCCTGTCAGCAAGAGTGAGACTTTCAAGTGCTCTGCAACCATCTTCACTTGTTTCCCAATAGCTCTGCCATTTCTTTTGAGCGATCAGCACACGCGTTCATTGCCTTGCTGACTAGCTCGGGCAAGCCCTCGTTCTCAAATACATGAATAGCCCGCTCCGTCGTGCCACCGGGAGACATAACATTACGCTTCAGCTGCTCGGCCGGAAGCTCACTATCCAGCACCATTCTCGCCGCACCCAAAGCAGTTTGCGCCGCTAGGCGCTTTGCAGCGTCGGGTTCAAGACCAAGCGCTTCACCCGCCTTCGCCATTTCTGAAATCATCAAAAAGAAATAGGCTGGACCACTACCAGAAACAGC
>DAITOW010000097.1:0-4197 GCA_036833965.1 Oleiphilaceae bacterium | reverse complement strand
CCCGCACCAATAAAACTGATCTTACTCTCACCTAACTGCATCGTGTTTCCTTCATTTTTTCTCAACGGGCACCAAAAATAGCCGTTCCCACACGCACCATAGTTGAACCATGCTGAATCGCGATTTCTATATCCGAGGACATCCCCATGGAGAGCGTGTCGACATGCTCATGCGTTTCCTTCAACTTAAGGTAAGCCTGTTGAAGGCTCGCCATACTTCTCGACAGCGCCTCATCGTCTGAAGAGGCGCTCGGAATCGCCATCAAGCCGCGAAGACACAAGTTGGGAAGCTCCTCAATCGCCTTTGCCAGCTCTTCTAGCTCCGGAAGCGTCAGGCCGGACTTTGTCTCTTCGTCATCAATGTTTACCTGAATACACACATTCAAAGGCGCCATGCTTGCTAGTCGCTGATCATTCAAGCGCGTAGCAATCTTCAGGCGATCCACACTTTGCACCCAATCAAAATGTTCGGCAATCATGCGCGTCTTGTTTGATTTCACCGGCCCAATAAAATGCCAGATGATTTGCGCTGCTTTCTCTGCATTCAAAACAAGCAGTTGCGCCTGTTTTTCGACGGCTTCGCTGGCGTAGTTTTCACCAAAGGACCGGCAGCCAGCATCAAAGGCTTCCAGCACCGATTCTGCTGTATGCTTCTTGCTCACAGGCAGCAATTCGACAGCATCAAGTGGTCGATCGGCGCTAATTGTTGCTTTTTGTATTCTTAATCTAACGTTCTTGAGCTTGTCTGCTATTCTAAACATTATGCTAATCAACAAGATAACGGTGTATCGGAACCAGTCATCGGAAAGCCTTATCCGCACTGGCCTTGCAGTAATTCCGGCCATTTGAGCAAAAACCCGTTATCGAAACAAGCTAATCAAAAAATGAAAGTTTAATCCTACAGAGGGTTCTCATGGATATTACTGAATTGCTTGCGTTCTCGGCCAAACAGGGCGCGTCAGACTTACACCTTTCAGCAGGCCTCCCACCCATGATTCGTGTCGATGGCGATGTCCGTCGAATCAATCTCCCTGCGATGGAACATAAGGAAGTGCATTCACTGATTTATGACATCATGAACGACAAGCAGCGCAAGGACTTTGAGGAATTCTGGGAGACAGACTTCTCCTTCGAAGTACCGGGGGTTGCGCGCTTTCGTGTTAACGCTTTTAACCAGAACCGTGGAGCCGGTGCGGTATTTCGTACTATCCCTTCCAAAGTATTGACCATGGAAGATCTAGGTATGACCCAGGTATTCCGTGACATTGCAGAAGTACCTCGCGGCCTCGTGCTGGTAACCGGTCCGACCGGTTCGGGTAAATCCACAACGCTCGCGGCTATGATCGATTACATCAACGACAACCGATATGACCACATCCTGACAATCGAGGATCCGATCGAATTCGTGCACGAGAGTAAAAAATGTCTGGTAAACCAGCGGGAAGTGCATCGTGATACGCTGGGCTTTAACGAAGCATTGCGTTCCGCACTTCGTGAAGACCCCGACATCATTCTGGTTGGCGAGCTTCGTGACCTCGAAACCATCCGACTTGCCTTGACTGCGGCGGAAACAGGACACCTGGTTTTCGGCACACTGCACACCACCTCAGCAGCAAAAACAATTGACCGGGTTGTTGACGTATTCCCGGCGGAAGAGAAATCCATGGTTCGCTCGATGCTCTCCGAGTCCTTGCAGGCCGTTATCTCACAAACGCTGTTGAAGAAGACGAATGGTGGCCGGGTCGCAGCCCACGAAATTATGATCGGCACACCTGCAATTCGTAACCTGATCCGTGAAGACAAGGTCGCGCAGATGTACAGTGCGATCCAGACCGGTGCCGGCATCGGCATGCAGACACTCGACCAGTGCTTGCAGGGTTTGTTAAGTAAAGGCTTGATCAATCGCAACACTGCGAAAGAGAAAGCAAAAATCCCTGAAAACTTCTAAATTTCGGCCGTTAACTTCATTTATTGAAGAAACAATTTAAGGATAGGAACGTGGACTTCGAACGACTCTTAAAAATCATGGTGGAAAAAGGCGGATCAGACCTCTTCATTACCGCGGGGGTTCCGCCCAGTATTAAAATCCATGGCAAAATCGTCCCGGTCACCAAACAGTCACTCACCCCTGAAATGTGTCGTGAAATCGTATACGACACAATGACCGAGAAGCAGCGGGACGAGTTTAACGAGAAGAACGAGTGCAACTATGCTCTGAGTGCTCGTGGCGTCGGTCGATTCCGTGTATCCGCATTCATGCAGCGCAACCTTTGCGGCATGGTACTGCGTCGTATCGAGACCAACATTCCTCGCATTGAAGACCTTGGTCTGCCAGAGGTCATCAACTCGCTGGCAATGACGAAACGCGGCCTGATTATCTTTGTGGGTGCGACCGGTACCGGTAAATCAACCTCGCTGGCATCAATGATCGGTCACCGAAACCGCAACAGTAAGGGTCATATTATCTCGATTGAGGATCCGATCGAGTACATTCACCAGCACGCTGGTTGCATCGTCACGCAACGCGAAGTCGGCATCGACACCGAGTCATTCGAAGTCGCATTGAAGAACACCCTGCGACAAGCGCCCGATGTCATCATGATTGGTGAGATTCGCTCAAAGGACACGATGGAATACGCGGTCACGTTTGCCGAAACCGGCCACTTGTGTTTGGCAACCCTGCACGCGAACAACGCGAACCAGGCGCTCGACCGTATTATCAACTTCTTCCCTCCAGAACAGCACAACCAAATCTGGATGGATCTCTCGTTGAATATGAAAGCCATTGTTGCACAACAACTTGTGCCAACACCGGACGGTAAAGGTAGACGTGCTGTCATCGAGGTACTACTCAATACGCCATTGTGTGCAGACCTGATCCGCAAAAAAGAAGTCGCCAAACTCAAGGAATTGATGACGAAATCTCGCGATGTCGGAATGCAAACCTTTGACCAGGCGCTTTATGATCTGTACGCTGCCGGCGAAATTACCTATGAAGACGCCCTCGCGCATGCTGACTCTGCGAACGACTTGCGACTTCTCATCAAGTTGGGCTCTGACGCCTCAACACCTGATGAGCTGACAAACAACACGCAGCGACTTAGTATTCAGGACGAAGGAATGGCGCCCTAGCACGCAAGCAGGCTTATTTGGCTTACGCGACGTGCTGAGCATGTGAATATTTAAGTAGTACAAAATGAAAACGCAGGCCAAGCTGCTCGCAAAATATATGGATACCGCCAAGCCCGGCCATGTTGAATGGTTGGGCTTGCGTCCTTATCGCAGAGCTGAAATGCTCATTCAATCTGAAGTGACCGCAAAGGCTGAGAAAGGTCTGGACGGCGATCACTCGGCAAAGCGGGCGAACGGCTCGACCCGTCAAGTCACCCTAATCAACGCTGAAGATATTCAGGCGCTTTCAAGCCTCCTTCAACTGAACTCCATCAATCCCTCGCTTCTGCGCAGAAACATTGTTGTGTCTGGTATAAATCTTCACGCAATGCGCTATCAGATGATCAAAATTGGTGATGCCATTCTCGAAATAGGCGCACATTGTCATCCCTGTTCAAGAATGGAAAAGGCCTTGGGCAAGGGCGCATTGTTAGCCATGTACAATCGAGGCGGCTATTGCGCCAGTGTCGTACAAGGCGGGCTAATCAAGGTCGGAGATTCTGTTCGAGTCACTCAGTTGCAGCGCGAGCTTTTCTAGATTTTGCTTTCGCTTTACATAAAAAAACCGCTCCAATGGAGCGGTAAAAATCACGGAACACACTCTTTCCAGGTTTTCAAAACCTAAGCCGCATCAGAATCCCTGCTTTCATCTTCTTCGGCTTGTTTCGAAACTTTTTCTTGCTTGTGCTTGTCCACCGATTCAACTTTCCTTTGCTTTTCATAGAGGAAAGTAAGGACCTCATGGCGATAATGGTTGTATTGCGGATTATCCGCGAGAGCGAGTCGATCGCGCGGACGCGCCAGCTCTACTTCCAGAATCTCACCGATGGTCGCAGCCGGACCATTGGTCATCATCACGATACGATCAGAAAGCAAAACCGCTTCGTCAACATCATGCGTAATCATGATAACGGTGTTCCCCAATTCAGCGTGGATCTCCATCACCGAATCCTGCAAGTGCGCACGCGTCAGGGCATCCAGCGCGCCAAAGGGCTCATCCATCAATAACACCTTTGGCTCCATCGCC
>DAITOW010000096.1:0-9554 GCA_036833965.1 Oleiphilaceae bacterium | reverse complement strand
ATTGAGCCGGTCAAAGGTCAGATGATTGTTTTTGATGCGCCCCTTGGCTTGGTGAAAAGGGTTGTATTGAGTGATGGACGCTATGTTATCCCGCGTCGGGATGGCAAAGTGGTTGTTGGCAGTACGCTTGAATATTGCGGTTTTGATAAGACGACCGATGTTGAGGCCAGAAATAGTCTGTTTGAGAGTGCGCTATCTCTGTATCCCGAATTGGGGCAATGCCCGATTGTTCACCAATGGGCAGGTCTTCGCCCTGGCTCACCTCAGGGCATTCCCCGCATTGGACCTTTGACAGGTTACGAAAATGTGTATGTGAATGCGGGGCATTTTCGTAACGGTCTGGTGTTAGCGCCCGCTTCTGTAGAGTTGCTTTGCGACATCGTTGGCAAACAGCAATCAAAAATTGACCAAAAGCCCTATGTTTGCTCTTAACTATCTGTGGACTTGCGCTGCGTGTAAGGCCTTAGTTGGCAAGTGAGAGCAGACCTAATCGTCGCGAGAGTATAGCTTTCAGTAAATTCTGGTAATTTTCTGTTTCGCCTCAAGCAAAAACAGAAATCTTTGCTAGTCTCCGATTGCGATTTAAATTGATCGGAGATTCGCTATGAAAAACTTGTTAGCCTGGCCTTTTGCCATTGCTTTGCTACTTGCGCCATTGATGGCCAGTGCAGAGTTGAAAGACTGCAATGAACTCAAGGATGAAATCGAGGCAAAAATCAAAAACAATGGCGTGAAAAGCTTCAAGCTTACCATTGTCGATAAGGATGAAGACGCAGCCGGAGAGCAGGTTGGAAGCTGCGAAGGCGGCACCAAGAAGATTATGTACGAGCGCGACTAGAATCTAGCGAGTGTTCGTTGGTCAGGTGCGGTATTTTGGTATTTAAGCCTGCTGCACCTGTCTTTCAAACTATTCTAACTTCCTATTCGCCGGCAGAGCCTCTAAACTGCGCGGCCTTGTCTAAGGTGTATCCCGCACCGATTCGGACTATTTTCGAATCGAGACTGATTTTTTTACCTGCCTGGAGCAATTATTTTGACTGCGTCGAAACCGGAAGCATTCTCTTCCCTGACTCTTAAACCTGAATTGCTCGATGCGCTTGAACGTATGGGTTATCAGTCAATGACTGAAATTCAGGCTGCTGCGCTGCCTTCATTGCTTGAAGGGCAGGACTTGATAGGCAAGGCAAAAACAGGGAGCGGCAAGACCGCGACTTTTGCTTTGGCGATGCTCAACCGCTTGCAGCCAAAGCGTTTTCGAATCCAGGTATTGGTGCTTTGCCCTACCAGGGAGTTGGCGACACAGGTGGCCGACGAGATACGCAAGCTCGCCAAAGCCATGCACAATGTGAAGGTGCTGACCCTGTGTGGCGGGCAGTCGATTGGTCCCCAGATCGGTTCGCTCGAACATGGTGCACATATCGTTGTTGGCACTCCTGGACGAATTCAGGATCATTTGCGCAAGCGCACTCTGGATTTATCAAACGTGGAGACCCTGGTGCTTGATGAGGCGGATCGCATGCTTGACATGGGTTTTATGGAAGATGTTGAGCAGATTGCCGATCAGTGTCCGAAAGAGCGTCAAACACTATTATTTTCTGCAACGTTTCCCGAAAAAATTGCTTCTCTTGCCAAAAAAATCTTACGCAATCCGGTGCAAGTGACGGTTGAAAGTGAGCACAGTGATGCGCATATCGAACAGAGGTTTATCGAGGTTGAGGAGCGCGACAAACTGGAATTACTTTGTCGCATTTTACGAGCGACACAAGCGCCGACCGCAATCGTGTTTGCCAATATGAAACAGGATTGTGCCGAGATCGCTGAGTTTCTTTGTGAGCACGGCGCAAGCGCCTTGGCCTTGCATGGTGATTTGGAACAGCGCGAGCGTGATTCTGTGTTGACCCGTTTTGTGCAAGGCAGCTGCCGGGTTTTGGTGGCGACAGACGTTGCCGCGCGTGGTCTCGATGTGGACGATGTAGCTCTAGTTGTGAATGTTGATCTGCCACGCGATGACGAGGTCTATGTGCATCGCATTGGTCGAACCGGCCGAGCTGGAAATTCGGGTAAGGCTTATAGTTTTTATACACCAAAGCAACGTTACAAGCTTGACCGTTTGGCGGACGAAAGGCAGCAAGAACTGGAGTTTCTTGATCCAAAAAGTTTTAAAGCTCAAGGTGATTTCCCACAACCGGAATGGGTGAGTCTTGAGGTTTCTGGTGGAAAGCGTGACAAGGTTCGCCCTGGCGATTTGCTTGGTGCCTTAACCGCGAAAGGCGGTTTGAACGGTTCGGACGTCGGTAAAATCCGTATTGTGCCCAATGCCAGCTTTGTTGCAGTCAAAGTGGAGTGTGTAAGATCAGCGCTGAATTTACTGAACGAAGGCAATATCAAAGGCCGCAAGTTCCGCGCTAGAAAACTGAAGTAGAGTTCAGTCCCGGTAATAAATCTCAATCAGGTGAAAGCCAAACTGGCTTTTCACCGGGCCGTGCACTTTCTTCAGTGCTTGCGTAAAGATCACTTTCTCAACCGGTTTCACCAGTTGGCCTTTCTTAATCTCCCCCAGATCTCCGCCACGTTTTTTAGATGGGCAGATCGAGTGCTTTTTGGCAAGCAGGTCAAACGACTTGCCAAGCTGAAGTTGTTTCTTCAGCTGTTCTGCTTCTTCACGGGTTTTGACCAGAATGTGCTTTGCCATGGCTGTCGACATACGCTTTCCTGTTTTGGATGACTGTTATGAGTGCATTGTACAACTGCAGGGCAACTAAAGTGTATTTGTTGGCGATCAGTACCTATAATTGCGCTCAAATGTCGTGCAACAGCAAGAGAGAAGGACAGCTTTATGATTATCGTTACTGGCGGTGCCGGGTTTATTGGTAGCAACATTGTTCATGCATTGAATCAGCAGGGGCACAAGGACATTATTGTTGTTGACGATCTAACGGATGGCACGAAGTTCGTTAATCTGGCCGATTTGGAAATCGCCGATTATCTGGATAAAGACGATTTTTTGAGCATGCTCAATAATCATGCTCCCTTTGGCGAGATTGAGGCGATCTTTCATGAAGGCGCGTGCAGTTCCACGACCGAGTGGGATGGCAAGTTCATGATGCAGAACAATTATCAATACTCGGTGGAGTTGTTGGAATATTGTTTGGAACACAAGGTTCCCTATCTCTACGCATCTTCGGCAGCTGTCTATGGCGGTTCGGATGTGTTCAAGGAAGAGCGTCAGTACGAAAAACCATTGAATGTTTATGGCTACTCCAAGTTTCAGTTTGACCAGTACGTGCGCCGTTTGTTGCCAAAAGCAGAGTCTCAGGTCATCGGTTTTCGTTATTTCAATGTGTATGGACCTCGTGAACAGCACAAGGGTTCCATGTCGAGTGTTGCCTATCATTTGAATACGCAGATCAAGGCGGGCGAGAACCCAAAGCTGTTTGAGGGTTACGATGGTTATCCGAATGGTGGCCAGACTCGAGACTTTGTTTACGTGGGCGATGTAGCAAACGTGAATCTTTGGTGTTGGCAGAACAAGGCTGCCTCAGGCATCTACAATCTTGGTACCGGTGCCGCAGAACCGTTTCAGGCTGTCGCTGATGCGGTGATTGATTTTCACGGCAAGGGACAGGTGGAATACATTCCTTTTCCGGATCATTTGAAAGGGCGTTACCAGAGCTTCACCCAGGCCGATATGAGTGCTTTACGCGCAGCCGGTTATGATCAGCCGTTTAAAACCGTGGCTGAGGGTGTTTCCGAGTACATGGCATGGTTGAACAAGGCAGACTAGATCCTGATGGAATGGCTGCTGTATTTTGACTTGTTCGGAGTATTTGTTTTCGCATTGTCGGGGGGATTTGACGGTGCGAAATACCACCTCGACCTACTGGGGATTCTGGTATTGGCACTCGCAACGAGTTTGGGTGGCGGCATCATGCGTGATGCTATTCTCGGAGTGCATCCTCCAGCAGCGTTTACCAATGAAACCTATTTCTTTACCGCGATGGCGGCGGGGTTTGTCGCCTTCTTTTTTGCCAATCGTGTAGAACGCCATATGGATTATGTGCGTATCGCCGATGCGATTGGTCTAGGCGTTTTCGCTGCGATCGGAGCAGCCACTGCAGTGCATCACAGCTTGGGGTGGGTGGGTGTTGTTCTTATGAGCATACTGACCGCCACTGGTGGTGGTGTGATTAGGGATTTGCTGGTGCGTGAAATTCCGATGATCTTGCGCGCGGATTTCTATGCCTCGGCAGCGATCATCGGTGGCGTAATGTATATGGTTTTACACTACGAGGGTGTGCCGCCAACCTACTGTATCGCGATCTCGGCCATTGCGGCGACGGTGAGTCGCTTCGTGGCCATGCGCTTTAATCTGAATCTTCCGCAAGCGCGTCGTTAGCAAGAGCGGTTTTGCCGAATTGCATTAGCTCATCATCAGCCAAACCCCGACACCGGCAAGCAAACTTCCGGAGCAACGATTTAGCGTTCGTTGATGATGCGCTTCACTCAAAAAGCGACCAAGGCTCTTTCCGCCAGTGCCATAAATCAACAGGCAAAGTGCCTCCAGGCTCAGGATCATCGCAAGGAAAATGACAAGTTGGTTTGCCAGGTTCTTGTCCGGGTCGAGAAACGGCGGCAGCAAGGCGACAAAAAATGCCCAGCCTTTAGGGTTTGCAACCGCCGTAATAAACCCTTGGGTAATAAGCTGTCGGCGAGTAAAGCTTGCACGCATGTTGCTGTTGTCGGTGAGAGCCATTTTGCCTTTCGCTTGCCACATCTGAATGCCGAGGTAGATGAGATAAATACCTCCGCCTATCTTTAAGGCGAGGAACAGCGATGGCGTGGTAAGCAATATGGCCGCGACACCGATGGCACTTAAGGTTGCGACCAAGCCGACACCACTGAGTTCGCCGATCATCATCCACGCAACTGCACGCAAGCCAAAGCGCATGCCCAGTGTCATGGCGAGCGTCATGCACATGCCGGGAGTAATCGACACCATGAAAAAGGTCGGGATGAACAAGGATAAAACAGTGACGCTTGGAAACTCCAAAGTTATGCTACTCCATAAAACACAGGGTCAAAAAATCGAATACTGGAACATGTATGAATGACGGGTTAAAACGCGCCTTTTCAAAGCCGACCTTAATGGCCTTTGCGCACGATGTCGGTCGGTCGTACTGGATTCTGTTGAAGATTATGGTGCCCGCCGTTGTCATCGTCAAACTTCTTGAAGAGCTTGGTGCAACGGAGTTTTTGGCCTTGCTTCTTTCGCCTCTGATGGGTTTGCTTGGGCTGCCGAGTGAGTTTGGTCTGGTATGGGCCGCGAGCATTCTGACTAATATTTATGGCGCGATGGTGGTGTTTTATCAACTGGCTGATGGTGCGAGTTATTCCATTGGTCAGATCAGTACCATGTCGATGCTGGTGCTTGTTGCGCACGCGCTACCTATAGAAGGCGCGGTGGCCAAAGCTTTGGGCGTACCCTGGAGTGCGACCCTGTTGTTGCGCATTGTCGGCAGTTATGTCTTCGCCTTGCTAGTCTACCTGGCTTCGCAATTTAGCGAACTCATGGCTCAGCCCAGTGTTGTCCTTTGGTCCCCGACGCCAAGCGGAAATGACCTGGGTGCCTGGCTGTTCTCCCAGTTTGAAATGCTTGTCGGGATTCTCGTTATACTTGCCTCATTAATGGCTTTTCTGCGTTTTCTGACCTTTATCGGTTTTGACAAGGTGTTGAATCTTTTGTTATTGCCGTTGACCCGTCTTTTGAAGGTGGAACAGGAAGCCAGTCAGGTCACCATTGTCGGTTTAATGCTTGGCTTGAGTTTCGGAGCCGGTTTGCTTATTGATGCAGCAGAAAAAGGAACAATCAGTTCGCGGGATATGAAAATCGTCGCCTGCTTTTTGGGGCTGTGTCATAGCGTGATTGAGGATACCTTATTAGTCATCCTGCTTGGTGCACATTGGGTGCCGGTCTTGTTGGGCAGGTTGATATTCTCGATTATTGTGATGGCGGCTCTGGTTCGCTTTGTTAAATCCGGGTTGGAAAATACCACAAGCTGAGCTAACACTTTTAAGTCCTTGATTAGCCAATAAAAAGGCTATACTGAAAGCTAACTCTCGATCTTTTTGGCTGTTGTTGGTTTATGCCTACCTCTTTGTTCAATTACTTTAACCTCTATCGTGTCGTTATCGGTGCCTTGCTTGTCGGGATGACATTTTCCAACAAGTTTTCTGTAAATGACTTTCGTGATTTGACGGCGTTTCAATGGGTAGCAGCAACTTACTTTGTTGTTTCCCTTGCGTCCTTGCTTGCCTATCGATTTCGTTTAAAAGCCAAAAATAACCAGATCTTCTTTGCGGGCTTCATCGACATAGGCCTGCTGCATGCCCTGTTTTATGTCGGTGAAGGTATTACAGGGGGCTTGAGTAACCTGGTCATTATCTCGGTTGCCGCATCGAATATTATGTTGCGCGGAGCACCTGCTTATGCGCTTGCTGCGGTCGCTTCGTTACTCTCGCTCTCGCTCGAATTTGACCGAATGATAGAGGGTGTGAGTGTGATGGGGGATGTTGCGCGAGCTGGCGTGGCGGGGGCGATTTATTTTGCAGCGGCTTTTATTCTTCAAAATCTCGCACGCCGGATTTCGCAAAGTGAAAGTCTGGTCGCGGAGCGCGAACAGAATATTGCCGAATTGCAGGCACTGAATCACCAGATTATTCAAAGTATGCGCACCGGTATCATCGTTTGCGATTCAAATCTGGATGTATTGGTTTTCAATCAGGCCTGCACGGATTTGATTGGTCTGGGAGAGGGAAGTGTCATACCCCAGCAGTTGAAGAACAGGATTAACGCCTGGCGTGAACTCCCATCAATTCGAACCAAACCCTTTCAGGTGTCCGCCGATTTGCCGATGGTTCAGGCGAACTTTTCGCGAATGGAAGATGCTGAGAAAGAGCATACGCTGATCTTTCTTGAAGATACCCGTTTGCTTACCCAGCGGGCGCAGCAGCTTAAACTGGCCTCTCTTGGTCGGTTAACTGCGAGTATCGCGCACGAGGTTCGCAATCCCCTGGGGGCGATTAGTCATGCAACACAGTTATTGGCTGAGTCAGAGGAACTTGTTCCTGCGGATCGCAAGATGACGGACATTATCCAGCGGCATTGCGCCAGGGTGAATGGCATTATCGAAAACACCCTGACGCTCAGTCGACGGGGTAAGCCTGAGGTTCGTGAGTTGTCCCTCAAGCCCTGGCTGGAAAAAATTATTGCCCAGTACAAAGATCAGCAGGAGCTTTATCAGCGTCTGGTTTTCCGATCGGAAGACGATGAGGCACTCGCCCGTTTTGATGCGTCTCAGCTAGAGCAGGTACTTACGAACTTGATCGGAAATGCGCTTTATCACGGCGCCAAAACTGACCCGCAATCGAAAGTGGAGATTCGCCTTGCGACCAAAAAAGAGTCCGGGCAGTCGATGATCGAAGTTCTGGATAACGGGTTTGGTATTTCAAAAGAAAACCAGAAACATTTGTTTGAGCCATTTTTTACTACAGAGAACTCCGGTACTGGGCTAGGCTTATATATTTCGCGAGAACTCTGCGAGGCGAATCAGGCGAATTTGAACTATTTGCCGAGAGACGGCGGTGGTTCGTGTTTCCGAGTGACCTTTGCGCACCATAAGCGCATTGTTTAACGAGCGCCAAGCGGTGAGTGCTCCGCACAAGCAATAGCGAGTAAAGGCAACTTTTAGCAAGGGCAACTTAATAGTAAGGGCAATAGTAAGGCTATGGCAGCACAACGTATTTTGATCATTGATGACGAGCCGGATATTCGGGAGTTGCTCGAGATTACCCTGATGCGGATGGGGTTGGATACGCAGAGTGCGGAGTGTCTCGGTGATGCGGAGGCCTTGCTTCGTTCAGAAGAGTTCTCCCTGTGTCTGACGGACATGAATCTTCCGGATGGTAACGGCATCGATTTTGTTCGCATGATGCAAAAGCAGTTCAGCGAAATTCCTGTTGCCATGATCACAGCTTATGGAAGTATCGAAACTGCTATAGAGGCGCTGAAGGCGGGGGCTTTTGATTTTATCTCCAAGCCGGTAGATCTTTCTCAGCTACGTAAATTGGTGAGCAGTGCCCTCAGGCTGCAAGAGGCAAAAAAAGACGAAGGCTTGGAGGATAGTGACGAGCAGGTCATTCTTTTTGGTGAAAGCCCGGAGCTTAAAAAACTTACCGCTCAGGTGAAGAAATTATCGCGTAGCCAAGCCCCTATTTATATCAGTGGGGAGTCAGGAAGCGGTAAGGAGTTAGTTGCGCGAGCCATTCACGCCAATGGTGCTCGTGCATCCGGTCCGTTCATTCCGGTGAACTGCGGTGCCATCCCCTCAGAGTTGATGGAAAGTGAGTTTTTCGGTCACAAAAAGGGTAGTTTCAGTGGCGCGCATCAGGACAAAGAGGGTTTGTTTAAAGCGGCTGATGGTGGAACGCTCTTTCTGGACGAGGTGGCAGATTTACCTCTGGATATGCAGGTGAAGTTGCTGCGGGCGATTCAGGAAAAAGCAGTGCGGGCGGTTGGTTCGGAGAATGAAGAACATGTGGATGTACGTTTGCTGAGCGCAACGCATAAAGATCTGCAGGTTTTGGTAGATGCAGGTGCATTCCGGCAAGATTTGTTTTATCGCATCAACGTCATCAACTTGCAGGTGCCAAGCCTGCGAGAGAGGCAAAGTGATATCCCGATT
Organism: Oleiphilaceae bacterium; assembly: GCA_036833965.1. Classification (GTDB taxonomy): domain Bacteria; phylum Pseudomonadota; class Gammaproteobacteria; order Pseudomonadales; family Oleiphilaceae; genus PZPK01. The sequence goes on along the minus strand of DAITOW010000096.1, from coordinate 813 downwards.
CTGGCGCAGCGTTTTCTTGAGCAAATCGCGCAAGAGTGTGATGTTGAAGGTGCGCGCATAGATCCAGCAGCAATGCAGGCTTTAATGGCTTATCGCTTTCCCGGTAACGTGCGTGAGCTTGAAAACATCATCGAGCGGGCGTTTACGCTGTGTGAGGATGATGTGATTCGGGAAGCTGATCTTCAGCTTGAAGATGCCCCGCGTATTGCTCCGACCAAAACGCATCAGGTAACTGAGCCTGCCAGTCAATCGGAAGTCTCGTCGGATGCGCCGCAACTCTTGAGACCCGAAGGGATGCCGTTGGAGGAGTTTCTGGAAGACATTGAGCGACGCGAAATCGAATCAGCACTTCAGAAAACGAAATGGAATCGCACGGCTGCAGCGAAAGAGTTAGGGATGAGCTTTCGTTCAATGCGTTATCGTTTGAAAAAACTAGGTCTGGATTAGACCGGTGCCGGTCTATGGCTCGGTTTTTGAACCGGCTTGGTGTATGCGCAATACTGTCACTGTGGACTGAATGCGAATCAGGTTAATACGCCGTTGAGTTGCTCCCATGCGCCGAGCAACAAGGCGTAACGTGTCGCTTTTCCAACAAGCGTTAGCAGAAAAAACAAGACGAAGTTCACCCTCATCAAGCCTGCAATAAATGTAAGCGCATCACCAAATATAGGCGCCCAAGCCATCAGCAAGCTCCAGACGCCGTACTTTTGAAACCAGGTTTGGGCTCTTTCAATATTATCGGAGTTGAACGGGAACCAGCTGCGGTTTTGGAAATGCAGCATGTATCGACCCAAAAGCCAGTTAACTGCTGAC
>DAITOW010000095.1:0-9570 GCA_036833965.1 Oleiphilaceae bacterium | reverse complement strand
TCGCTGGAGGAGCGCCGAAGCACCAAGAAACTCCGTGACTTGCTGATCACAACACCTGGCGGTGATCGTATACCGCTAGATGAGATTGCGAACTTCAAACCGGATTTGAGTCCGGTTTCCATTGCGCGTATTGATCAGAATAGAACGGTAAATATCCGTGCCGATGTGGATAAACAAAACACCAATATGCTGGTTTTGCAGAATGAGTTGGCAGAATTTATCCAGGAGGTTGTCTCCCAGTATCCCGGTGTGAAGTATGAGTTTGAAGGCGAAGCCAAAGAACAACGGCAGTCCTTTGGTAGCCTTCAGTACGGTCTGATTTTTATCGCGTTCGTGATTTATTGTCTGCTTGCGATTCCGTTTAAATCCTATTTTCAGCCAATCATTGTGATGTCTATCATACCTTTTGGTGCCATTGGCGCCATTGGCGGGCATCTGATTATGGGTATGGATCTAACGCTCATTAGCTTGCTCGGCATGCTGGCGCTGATAGGCGTTGTGGTGAACGACAGTCTGGTGTTGGTCGACTTTATCAATAAGCGCCGGAGTGAGGGGAGATCGTTATATGAAACGGTTTCGGTTGCTGCGGCGGCCAGGTTTAGGCCTGTTATCCTGACATCGCTGACCACCTTTATCGGGCTGATGCCCCTTTTGTTCGAGAAGTCCACGCAGGCACAATTCCTGATTCCGATGGCTGTTTCGCTAGGGTTTGGAATACTCTTTGCCACGGTGATCACCTTACTTCTTGTGCCGATTAACTATATCGTTGTTGAAGACATCAAAAAACTAACAGCGAAGGTTCTCGCAAGGATAGGCGGTTAAGCCCGTGAAGCGTCAACACTCCTTACCGATTGCACTTATTGAATCCTTGTTGGTCGCGCCACGACTCCGTGGAGTGGACATCAAAGCGGTTTGTGATGAAGCCGGCTTGCCAGAATGGTATGCAATGTTGAACGAGAGGGATTCGCAGACGCGTTTTGCACTCGAAGATCTTGGCATATTCCTTATTACATTGTGGCGGCATATGGAGGACGAGAGCGGAGGCTTTTTAAGTCAGCCACTAAAGCTTGGCACCTTCTCAATGATGTGTCATGCAGTTATTTCCGCTGGGAACCTGAGGCGCAGCTTGCTCCGAAGTGCGCGCTATATTTCGCTGGTAAGTGATGATCTGAAAATCAGGCTTGAAGAGGCCGGCGATGAAGCCCGAGTGGTCTTCGAGTGGTCAAATGCCTTGGATGTCGACGATACGTTTTTTATCACTTCCATGTTTATTATCTGGATCAGGCTTTCATGCTGGATGGTCGATCGACCGATTTTGCTGGACCGTGTTGAATTCCAGTTTGATAAGCCGGAGTATTCCGACGAATTCGATTTGATGTTTCCCTGTCGCCATGTATTTGGGCAAAAGCACAACTTGTTTGCGTTCAATCGGCGAATGCTGGCTTTGCCTATCAAGCAAGACTCCTATGCACTGATCGATTTTCTGAATCATGCCCCTCAATCGCTGCTTACCCAGTTTCGGGCAGATGATAGTGTGACTGCGCAGGTCAAGCGCCTGCTAACTGTCGCCGCGATGGATTCAGAACCGCATGCTTGGGTACAAGCATCCTTAACGTTTGACGATGTCGCAGAGAAGCTCGGTTCAACGACACACACCTTGCGACGGCGTTTGAAGGAAGAGGGACACAGCTTTCAGGAAATCAAGGACAGCATTCGCCGTGAAAAGGCGCTTGAGCTTTTGGAGCAAAGTGATCAAACCATTCATCAAATCTCCGATATTCTGGGATTTTCCGAACCGGCTGCCTTTAATCGCGCGTTCAAGAAGTGGACTGGCCAGTCACCCTCAGCTTATCGATAGCCGGAGCAAGCGCTTGGCTGTAACGAGTAATTAATATAAATAACAGCAGCTTACGCGTACTTGTCTTATTCGGACAGTGCAAGAAATTATCAATATTCTTGCAAGCAAATGTCATGTTGCAGAGATGTCAGTCCTATATATTCGTTGTCGCTTAGTTTCCTAACACACAGGACGATCAATGATGACGAACGAAGCCTATATTTTTGACGCGATTCGCACGCCACGGGGCAAAGGTAAAGCAACCGGCGCGCTGCATGAAGTAAAACCCGTAACCCTCCTTTCCGATCTTCTCAATACTCTCCAAAAAAGAAACGGTTTTGATACTGCCGCAGTCGATGACATTGTCATGGGTTGTGTGACTGCGGTTGGAGATCAGGGTGCTGATATTGCGAAGACCGCTGCGCTAGCGGCCGGTTGGGATGAAGACGTTGCCGGTGTAGTCCTAAACCGCTTTTGCGCATCCGGGCTTGAGGCGGTTAATACTGCCGCAATGAAAGTGCGTTCAGGTTGGGAAAACCTTGTTGTCGCCGGTGGCGTTGAGTCGATGTCACGTATTCCGATGGGCAGCGATGGTGGTGCCTGGGCGATGGATCCTGAAACAAATTTCAAAACCGGCTTTATGCCGCAGGGTATCGGCGCGGATTTGATCGCAACACTTGGTGGTTATTCCAGAGAAGCGGTCGAGAGCTTTGCTGCTGAGTCGCACAAAAAAGCCGCTGGAGCATGGGAGCGCGGCGCGTTTTCAAAATCGGTGGTTCCTGTTGTTGATCGCAATGGCATCACGATATTGGATCACGATGAGCTCATTCGTCCCGATAGCACCACGGAAACCCTTGGAGCCTTGAAGGCATCGTTCGAGATGATGGGCGAGATGGGCTTTGATGGCGTCGCAAGAAAGCGTTACCCACAGGTAGAAAAGATCAAGCATGTGCATACGCCTGGTAACTCTTCCGGCATTGTCGACGGTGCCGCAGCGGTGCTGATTGGTAGCAAGGCTGCAGGCGAACAATTTGGTATGAAGCCACGTGCACGCGTGGTCGCGACAGCTGTTGTCGGTACTGATCCGACCATCATGCTGACAGGTCCAGCACCTTCAGCCCGAAAAGCCTTGAAGGTAGCAGGAATGAGCGTAGAGGACATAGACCTATTCGAGGTCAACGAGGCCTTTGCGTCTGTGGTGATGCGTTTTATCGATGAAATGGGCGTGGATCCAGGCAAGGTTAATGTGAATGGCGGCTCGATCGCAATGGGGCATCCTCTTGGTGCGACCGGCGCAATGATATTAGGTACTTTGCTGGATGAACTGGAAGCCCGTGATTTGAAAACCGGATTGGCAACTTTGTGTGTTGGTGGCGGCATGGGTATCGCAACCATCATTGAGCGCGTTTAAGGATTAGGAGAAGACAATGAGTTCAGTTATTTACGAGAAAGATCAGAACAACATCGTCCATCTTATTCTGGACAAGCCCAACTCCGGCGCAAATTTGATGGATCAGGAGTTTACCGAATCACTTTGTGCTGCGGTTGACAAGCTTAAAGGCGATGAGTTTGCAGGTGTACTATTTCGTTCCAACAAGTCGACGTTTTTCGCGGGCGGTAATCTTGATGACCTGTTTGCGACAACACGCGAAAACGCGAAAGAGTTATACGACATGGTGCAGAGCATTAAACTTGCCATGCGCTATCTGGAGACTTGCGGCAAGCCGGTCGTCGCGTGCATCAATGGCGCGGCTTTGGGCGGCGGTTGGGAACTAGCGTTAGCTTGTCATCATCGTATCGCCTTAAGTGAAGGCGTGAAGCTGGGTTTGCCTGAAGTGACGCTTGGCTTGCTGCCCGGCGGCGGTGGAATTATTCGCATGTCCCGTTTGCTTGGTTTACAGGCTGCCTTGCCATACCTGACTGAAGGTAAGCAGTTCAATCCAGAAAAAGGTAAAGAACTTGGTTTGATTCACGATATTGTTGATACCAAGGAGCAGCTCGTCGAAGCCGCAATTTCTTTCATCAAGGCAAATCCGAAGGCGCAGCAACCCTATGACGTGAAGGGCTATAAAGTTCCCGGTGGGACGCCGAGCCACCCGGCGTTGGCCAAAATGCTTCCTATCGCTCCAGCGATGATGCGCGATAAGACAAAAGGTGTGTTACCTGCTCCTGAGTCGATTCTTTCGGTGATGGTAGAGGGCTTGCAGGTGGATATCGACTCCGCCATGCGCATTGAAACGCGTTACTTTGTTGAGTTGGTGTGTGGTCAGGTCTCCAAGAACATGATCAATACCTTCTGGTATCAGTTGAATGAAATCAATGGCGGTGCTGCCCGTCCTGATGGAGTCGATAAGGCTAAATTCAAAAAACTTGGCGTGTTGGGAGCGGGGATGATGGGTGCTGGTATTGCCTACTCTGCGGCGACCCGTGGCATAGAGGTCGTGCTGAAAGATGTCAGCCAGGAAGCGGCTGATAAAGGTAAAGCATACAGCGAGAACCTGCTGGACAAGAAGGTGAAAAAGGGTCGCTTAACTGCCTCCAAGCGTGATGAAACACTTGGTCGAATTTTGCCGACTGCAGAAGCCGACGATCTTGCCGATTGCGACATCATTATTGAAGCGGTGTTTGAAGACCGCGGCCTGAAAGCCAAGGTGACGCAAGAAGCTGAAGCACAAATGCAGGCGAGCGGAGTCTTCGCGTCAAATACTTCAACATTGCCAATCACTGGCCTTGCTGAAGCGTCAGCGCGTCCAGAGCAATTTATCGGGCTGCACTTCTTCTCTCCAGTGGACAAGATGCCTTTGGTAGAAATTATCTGTGGTGAAAAGACTTCTGACGAGACGCTTGCTAGAGCCTACGATTTTGTTCAGCAAATCGCAAAGGTGCCGATTGTCGTTAACGACAGTCGCGGTTTCTACACGTCTCGTGTTTTCGGAACCTACGCGAACGAGGGTATCTCGATGTTGGGTGAAGGTGTTGCTGCCGCTGCCATCGAGAATGCCGCGTTTCTCGCGGGCTTCCCGGTCAGTCCTTTGGCCGTGACGGACGAAGTAAGTATGACCCTGATGGAGAAGATTCGTAATCAGACGATCAAGGATCTTGAAGCAGAGGGCAAACCTTACAACGCACATCCGGCGGATGCAGTGGTTGATAAGATGTTGGAGGCGAGTCGTCCTGGCAAACTTGCAGGGGGCGGATTCTACGAGTATCCAAAGTCTGGCAAGAAGGCTCTTTGGGCGGGCCTTAATGAGTTGTTTGGTGGTCAGGCTGAATTTGAATTGCAGGATCTGCAAGATCGTTTGCTCTATATCCAGGCGATTGAAACAGTGCGCTGCATGGAAGAAAACGTGCTTACGAGCGTTCGTGATGCAAACATTGGTTCGATTATGGGTATCGGTTATCCGGTTTGGACTGGCGGAATTCTTCAGTTCATTAACCAAACGGGCGTCAGTGAATTTGTCGCACGCGCGGAGCAGTTGCACGAGGCTTATGGTGATCGGTTTGCTGTGCCGCAGCTGCTGAAAGATATGGCTGCCAAAGGCGAAGTATTTAAAGACGCTGTCTAACGATGGCGTCCTCATAACAAGGTTTGGAATTTAGAGGGTAGAACAATGATAAAACGTACAGTGTATGAATCTGAACATGAAATGTTTCGCGACAGCCTCCGTAAGTTTCTAGAGGATGAGGCTGTGCCTTACCACGCCCAATGGGAGAAGGATGGTCATGTATCCCGGGAGCTATGGCGTAAAGCAGGTGAGCAAGGTTACCTGTCCCCAACTGTTGCGGAAGAGTACGGCGGAGTAGGTGCGGATTTCCGTTATAACGCTGTGGTGGATGAGGTAATTGCCGAGCTTGGTTTGAGTGGTATCGGCTTTGGCCTGCACTCTGATATTGCGGTGCCTTATATCGAGCGCTACGGTACGGAAGAGCAGAAGCAAAAGTATCTCCCCGGATGTGTGAGTGGCGATATTGTTACGGCAATCGCTATGACGGAACCCGGGACCGGCTCAGATTTGCAAGGCGTAAAAACCAATGCGGTTCTGGACGGCGATCACTACATTTTGAATGGTTCCAAGACATTCATTACTAACGGACAACTGGCCGATTTGTATATCGTTGTTGCCAAGACCAATCCGGAAGGTGGTGCGAAGGGTACAAGCTTGCTGCTTGTTGAAGCGAACTCTCCGGGTTTTGAGAAAGGAACGAATCTCGAGAAGATCGGTATGAAGGCGCAGGATACGTCTGAGCTTTTCTTCCAGGATGTCAAAGTGCCCAAAGAGAATCTACTTGGCGCGGAAGGTATGGGCTTTATCTACCTGATGCAGGAGTTGCCGCAGGAACGTTTGTCTGTTGGCTTGAATGCGATCGCAAGCGCAGAGTCGATCTTCGATCAAACTGTTGCTTACGTCAAAGAGCGTAAGGCGTTTGGTAAGCCTATCTCGGCGTTCCAGAACACCCAGTTCAAGCTGGCTGAAATGTCTTCCACCTTAACAATGGCACGTGTGTTTGTTGATAAGTGCCTTGAGTTGCATATCGAGGGTAAGCTCGATGTTGTGACCGCTGCGAAGATCAAGTATCTGACCACTGAAATTCAGTGTGACGTGATTGATGAATGCCTGCAGTTGCACGGTGGGTACGGTTACATGTGGGAGTACCCTGTTGCGCGCGCTTATGCTGACGCACGTGTGCAGAAGATTTATGCGGGTACCAACGAGATCATGAAACTCATTATCGCGCGTGGTCTGGTATAGCTTTTTAAGCGCCGGCCAAGAGGTATACGGAACTCGGAGTCTTACACTTCGCGCTTCGTGTACCTTTGTCTCTCCTTTAGATTGTCTTACCGAGGTTGAATAAACGATGTCATTACCTTTAGAAGGCGTGCGCGTCCTGGATTTTTCGACGCTCTTGCCTGGGCCATATGCAACTCAGTTACTGGCAGATATGGGTGCCGAGGTTTTGCGTGTAGAGGCTCCGAATCGTCCTGATCTTTTGAAGCTAATGCCGCCGATGGTCGGAGAGGGAAAAGCTAAAGTTTCCGCTGCGCATGCGAGCATTAATCGTAACAAGAAGTCTATTGCCATTGATCTTAAGAATCCCCAGGCAAAAGCGATAATTGAACGGCTCGTCGCTGAACACGATATTGTCGTAGAGCAATTTCGCCCTGGAGTGATGCAACGTCTCGGGCTGGATTTTGAGTCGCTATCAAAAGTGAATCCCAAACTTATTTATTGTTCGATTACGGGGTACGGGCAAACCGGGCCATACAAGGATCGAGCGGGGCACGATATCAATTATCTGGCGCTTTCGGGGCTTGCGAGTTATTCAGGCAGAAAAGAGACCGGTCCTGTTCTTTCAGCAACGCAAATTGCAGATATTGCAGGTGGTTCTCATCATGCGGTCATGTCGATTCTCGCCGCATTGTATGCACGAGGCAGCACCGATCAGGGAGCGTATCTTGATATTAGTATGGCAGATGCCGCTCTAAGTCTTAATACGATGTTTGGTGCCGGGGCGCTGGTATCTGGCGTCGACCCCGAGCTTGGTAGAGGAATGCTCAACGGCGGTTTGTTCTATGACTATTACCAGACCTCGGACGATCAGTATCTTTCGATTGGCAGTCTCGAACCGAATTTTGCTATGGCTTTGTTACAAGCTCTCGGTTTGAGTGAGTGGTTGAGCAAGATTGCGGATCAACGACCGGAAACACAACAAGAACTAAGAGCGGCGATTGCTGAAAAGGTTGCAGCTAAAACACTCGAGCATTGGGGGAGTGTTTTCGAACAGCTTGATGCTTGTGTCGAGCCCGTTCTCACAGTTAATCAGGCTGCTGAGCACCCGCAATACCGGGCGCGTAATATGATTATTGATGCTGTGCTGGAGAATGGCGAGCATGTGAAGCAAATAGCCACGGCACTTCCGTTTGAAAAGCGCGCAGCAACAGCTGGTGTGCCGCTTGGCGCGCACACAGAGGAGATACTTCGGGACTTCGGTTTCTCAGATCAGGAGAGAGAATCGCTCAAAAAGTCTGGCTGTGTTCGATAGAGTTTTATCCAGGCCCTGGCGAAGCCTGTCATAACGTTGTTTATGTAGTTCGTTTTTGATCCCAACTATCAGGTTGAGGCTTTTGAACCTTACAGGCTATATCCGACGCCAAAGTAAAAGTTAGGATCCTTGTCTGTTGCTGTAGATGTTTCGTCAAAGGGAAAGGCGGCGCCAAGGCGCAGTGCGACAGGCAAGAGGCTGTAGCCTATATCAAGCCCAATGTTCAGCTCAACCCCCGCCGAATCGTACATGGATGAGCCACGACTAGGTGAACCTGCTTCATAAAACAACGCTCCGGAGAGCGTATGTAGCCCAAGTGGCCAGCTACTAAGCCCTTCATCAACATATGCGATGGGAAAGCGATATTCGGCCGAATAAATTTCCGGTTTGTAGCCGAGAAGCTCAATTGCACTATCAGGGTAAGCTCGAAGAGGGTATTCGCGACGATGCAGAACTGCTTGCTCGAAGGCGCTAAAACCGGGGCTGTCACCTAAATCAAAGAGGTCGGCACCTTTTTCTGCATAGCCTTGTACTGTGCGCATTACAAGGGTATGCGCTTTGTGAAGCGAAATGTACTCGTTCCATTCGAATGTCCAGACATTGCCGTAAGACCTCCCGGTGAATAGGCCCGGGACTTCAAGTTCGAGTTGATCGCGCTCCAAATTCAAACCTAGTGTTCGGCCGTGAGATGGGCTAATGCTATAGAGTGCTGTGCTTGTATCGTTGTAACTAAGAGATATCCCTACGGTGTTTACTGTTTGGGTATTGTTTAGGGCTTGCCCGATAAAATATTCGTATTCCCGTTGTTCTTGGCTGAATCCGCCAACGATGCGTAAGCGGGAAAAATCATAAGGAAGGGTGGTATGCGCCAGCAGCGCGTAATTCTCGTTGCTCTGAAGAGCGACTGTTTTGTCGGTGAATGGAGGAGGGGTCGACCCATCTCCTAACGAATAATCATAATCTTTGCTGTAGAGTGCGGTGACATGGTTGTAGAGCGTATAGGATGCTTGAAATAGATTGAGTTCGTTCTCGAAATCCCGACCTGCAACAAGGGCCCAATTATGAAAGTTCAATGCGTCCCTGCTTGAGAGCATTATCGCCAATGTATCCTGTGCATTGTCGCTGGTATAGCCAAAAAACCAGCTTGTCGGCCCAACGGTATCAATCGCTGAATAGGCTTCCGATTCATACTCAGTCTGTTGCTCGGCCGCTGGCTGTAACTCAAAACCCTGACCTGGCTTTTGTAACGCGAGGGTCGCGGCTTCTTTGTCGATGGTTTGTGTGTTTGCCCGATAGGCAGTTGTTGCAATATCCCAGCCGTTATCAGAATAGCTTCGGTAAACGATGTGCTGATTGCTTGAGCTATACTGCCCATCAATTGCACCGCCGAGGCTTTTGGTTAAGGCCTTTAAGCTGTTGTTTGCCAGATCATATTCCCAGAGATCAACGAGTCCGTTTCGGTCGCTGCTGACAATCAACGAATTTTCGGTAGGGCCTTTTGATATCGAGAAATAGTTTTCCTGACTGTTGAATAACAGGGGGCTTAGCTTGCCTTTTTTTGTACTGTGATTGCTCAAATCGAGTAACTGGATAGACCATTTGGCAGCAGCTGATTTGTAGGTCAGCGCAAGCGAGTTTGCGTTGAGTGATATGACAGAACCGATATTATCGTAGCCAGGTGCCTCAAATAG
>DAITOW010000094.1:0-9703 GCA_036833965.1 Oleiphilaceae bacterium | reverse complement strand
AGGTAATCGAGCGACAAACCTTCCAAGCAGTCAAATTTGTCACGAAACCGCATAATGCGAGCCGGAGCATCTTCCCCATGAAAATATTCCTGCGGCTGAGGCTCAAACACAACCACAACCGAGGGCAAACCAAGCTCACGTGCTTTTGACGTTACGCGCGCAACAATTGCCTGATGGCCCAGGTGCACCCCATCAAAATTTCCGATGGTGGCGACACAGCCGGCTTCAGGAATTGGCGGGTTATGTAAACCACGAAGAAGCTTCATTTGCCTTGAATCACTGCAAAAAATAGCCGCAGATTATACTTGCTGAGCGCATTCATATTCAATGAAGCGCTCAAGAATTAAGCGAAAGATTCAGATTTAGAGCGAGATCGGCCGGTTTATTCCCACCAACCGATCAAGTTCATGTAGATAATCGAGAAAGGCGCGATCAGAAAGGTCAAAATACCGACAGTTTCATCGGTTGACTCTTCATTATTCTCATTCACGCGAAAGCCGTTTTCACGACCGGATGTGTAGTAATTTCGACCTTGATGGCGGACAAAGAACTTGTTCGAGTCTTCGATCTCGTAGCTATCAATATTCTGATAGGCAGGCTTGAACTCATCTTCATCTGATGCGTAAGCCGACGCCACCGAAAAAATCAGGCAGAAAAAACAGGTCAGCATAGTCAAAAGCTTCATAGGACGCTCCAGAATTTCTTGACGCACGAAGCAGGCGTGCGAAGTGAAACAGTTTGTTACCGGATATTAAAACGCGTTAACTGTTCAAAATAAAGCCAACCCCCGCCAATTCAGAACCAGTTCACACCTTTGTTGAATTCGTTAACAATTGAGCCAGATATTGCATCCAATGAACCACCGGAACCGAGCTTTTCGCCGCCAAATGAGACTGACAACCGATATTCGCGCTTAGCACCAAATCAGGCTCTATCTCATCAAGCAGCCGCAACTTATTGGAGCGAAGCGTTTCAGATAATTCTGGCTGAAGAAGTGAGTATGTTCCCGCCGACCCGCAACACAAGTGTGAATCCTGTGGTAGCACTAGCTCAAGACCTAAAGAACGGAACAGTGCCTCGACACTTCCAGATAACTTCTGGCCGTGCTGCAAGGTACACGGAGGGTGATAAGCCAGCACCTGCTCAGCGCGCGTCGCAGTATCTCCAAGCGAGTCTTGCAAAGCACGTACGCCCTGCTCGTCGATCAGTTCTATAGGATCCTTGCAGCGTTCCGACAGCCATTTTGCCTTCTCAAAATAAGGGTCGAAAGGCTCGAACAACTCAGGATACTCTTTGATAAAAACACCACAACCAGAGGCATTGGCCACGACAGCCAAAGCATCATTGCGTTCAATCCACATGCTCCATGCATCGATGTTTTGTCTGGCCAAGGCCTTGGCTTTCGCCTGCTCGCTTGTGTGCTGGCTCAAGGCACCGCAACACCCGGCATCAGCTATCTCCTCAACCCGATAGCCCAAAGCCTCGAAAACAATCCTGCTTGCTTCATCTACCTGGGGCGTGACCGCTTTCTGAACGCACGCGCTGAACAACAAAATCGTGCCTCGCTCCTGTTTTACTTCTTTTAATGGCTTTGTTGAATAAGCAAGCTCTACCATCGATCTCGGAGGCACCTTGGCTTTAAAAGCGGACGGCAAGAGTGGTCGAAACAAACGCCCCAGTTTCAGAGAGAGTGCGAACAACCAGGGTCTGATCAACCAGGCATGCACAAGTTTGCGCTGCAGCTTGTCTGCGCGTGCAGGCAGTTTCTCATCAATCACCTGCTTTCCAATTTCAAGTAACTCGTGATATTGCACACCCGAGGGGCAAGTGGTTTCGCAGGCTCGACAAGTCAAACAGCGATCCAAATGTACACGCGTCTCCTCGTTTACCTCTCCACCCTCAAGCAATTGCTTGATTTGATATATCCTGCCCCGAGGGCCATCAAGTTCATCGCCAAGCACCTGATATGTTGGGCAGGTCGCGTTGCAGAAACCACAATGAACGCAGGAACGCAGAATTTCTTCAGCCCTTTGCCCGAACGTGCTCTCCTGATACACCGGAATCAAATTGGTTTGCATCCTAGAAAGCCTCCGACATGCGGCCCGGGTTGAACACCCCATTTGGATCAAAAGCCTGCTTTAACGCACTGTGCAAGCGCTCAACCGCAGGCGACAAGCCTTGCAAAACGTAGGTTTGATCAAGGTGATAACTGTAGGCATGAGCACCAAGCGCAGCGAGCTTATCTTTGATTCGCTGCATAACTTCGTCACTTGATCGAACGAAATACTCCCCACCCGCCCAGTTCATCAGCAGCGGTTTGCCATGAAAAACTTCCGATAAATCCGTATATTTTGGCGCGACAATCCGCCACAACTTCATGGATGCATCTCCCGCAAAGATAGAATGCGACATCCGGGAAAGCTCATCCCAAAGCAAATCTGTCTTGCATGCATGTGCATCAAGCGCAAAGCCCTGGAAGACTTCCGCAACCGCTTCCTCCGGCCCCGCAAAACGAATATGCGCCATGCCTTCCGACCATGCAAAGCCATTGCGCATCGTCATCCCTGCATCCAGCTTCGCTGCAAGCTCCAAAGCTTCTTGCAAACCGCAAGGCTTTTGAACAAAAAACTGCTGCGCAGCAACAGGCAAGACTTTTAAGGACAGCTCGGTCATCAAGCCCATACAACCAAGCGAGCCGACCATCGCACGTGATACATCGTAGCCGGCGACATTCTTCATGACTTGGCCGCCAAACTTCAAAATGTCGCCCTTACCGTTGATCAATCCAAGACCCAACACATGGTCTTTGACACCGCCCTGCCACGGTCTCGCCGCACCGGCCATCGCACTTGCAATAGCACCACCGATCGTCGATGCTCCGTCACCCAGGCAATGGGGCTCAAAGGCCAGGCACTGGTTTTGCTCTGCCAGTAAGGTCTGAATATCTGCGATCCTGGTACCCGCTCCAACACGCAACACTAATTCGCTCGGCTCATAACTTAAAACGCCAGAGAAAGGCAGCGATGAAATCGTTTCGTCGGTTTCTGTCGATCGCCCGACAAAATTGCGACTGTCTCCGCCGACAATGCGCAGGCGCTCTCCATGTTCGACAGCATACCGAACCCTCTCTGAGGCCAGCCGCTCCTGCTCGTGAAAGTGCTCAACAGTGGCAATGCTCGACATCAAAAACGCTCCAACTCAGGAAATGGCAATTCGCCATTGTGCACGTGCATATGACCAAATTCGGCGCAGCGTGCAAGCGTCGGAATGTTCTTGTTAGGATTGAGAAGACGCTGCGGGTCAAAAGCCTGCTTGAGGGCATGAAATTGTGACAATTCTGCACTCGCAAACTGCACGCACATTTGATTAATTTTCTCTCTGCCCACTCCATGCTCTCCGGTGATCGCACCCCCAAGCTGGACGCAAAGTGCAAGTATGTCTCCGCCCATTGCTTCGGCTCGCGCCAACTCGTCAGAATTGTTTGCATCAAACAGGATGAGCGGGTGCAGATTACCATCCCCGGCATGAAAGACATTGGCAACAGCGAGCCCGTACTTTTGGGAAAGATCAGAAATGCCTTTGAGAACGGCAGGCAAATTCTTCTTCGGAATCGTCCCATCCATACAGTAATAATCTGGCGAGATGCGACCAACGGCCGGAAACGCACTCTTGCGCCCCTTCCAGAACAAGGCCCTTTGGGTCTCGTTCTCTGCAACCCTCAGCTCGCTCGCTCCGGCACGTTCAAAAACTGCCTTTATTTGCTCTAACTCGTTCCGAACTTGCGCCTCGGGGCCGTCAAGCTCAGCAATCAAAATGGCTTCTGCTTGCCTCGGGTAACCCGCATGCGCAAAATCCTCTGCCGCTTGTATTGCAAGCTTGTCCATCATTTCCAGACCCGCCGGGATAATCCCTTCAGCAATCACGTTTGCTACCGCATTGGCCGCGGCTTCCACTTCAGAAAAACTCACCAGCAAAGTCTTGGTCACCGGCGGGATTGGAATGAGCTTCAGGCACACTTCGGTAACAATACCGAGCATACCCTCAGAACCATGCAATAAAGAAAGCAAGTCCATCCCCGGGGTTTCGAGAGCGTCACTACCGATACGCTCAACCGTCCCGTCAACCAGCACCAACTCGACCCACTGTACGTTGTTTACCGTCAGGCCATACTTCAAACAGTGCACACCACCTGCATTTTCAGCAACATTTCCGCCAATACTGCAGGCTATCTGCGATGAGGGATCCGGCGCATAATACAAACCATGCCTGGCAGCCGCTTCACTGACCGCCAGATTTCGCACCCCAGGCTGAACCAACGCCGTTTGCTGCCTTGGATCGAGCGCAATGATCTGATTCATTTTGGAGAGCGAAAGAGTGATGGCTCCAGCGATCGGCAACGCACCACCTGACAGTCCTGTACCCGCTCCGCGAGGCACAACCACGATGCCATGGTCATTACAACAACGCATCAAAGCCTGAACCTGCTCCTTGGTTTCAGGCAAAACGACCAAACCCGGCTCAACCCGGTACACCGACAAGCCATCACATTCGTAAGGTTTACGCTGCGCTTCCTCACTCAGGATGCAACGCTCGGGGAGCACAGCCGCGACAATCTGACGCAGTTCACTCGTTCGCCATGCTTTTATCGCCCCATCGAGCTTTTCGTTATGCTCTACACTCATTACTTGCCTCGAAATTCAGCGACCCGACTAGCCGAAGTCCTGTTCGCCCTGAACTAAATATGTTTGTCTCGCAATAGCGCTTTCAGATTTACACCCAACACTAACAGGCTGATGAAATAAACAACAATACCTGCGCCCACCATGAGAGCAAGATGTTGAATCCGCTGCATCATCCCCCACTCAAACCAGCTTTGCGTCGGCTCGTTCAACCAAAAAACCAACGCCACCATCGCTAAACATGCGAACACAAGCTTAAACCAAAAAATTCTCCAGCCAGGGCCAGGCATATAAACCCCGGCTTTTTTCAGCAACCACAGCAAACAGAGCGCATTGCACCAGGAAGAAAGAGCCGTCGCCAAAGCCAGGCCTGCATGCTGCAAGGGCCAGATCAATATCAAATTGAACACCATATTCGCGATCATGGCATAGATACCAATCTTCACTGGCGTTTTCATATCCTGTCGGGCAAAAAAGCCTGGGGCGAGAATTTTCACCAACATAAACGCAAGTAAACCGGCCGCATAAGCGCGAAGACTTTTCGCGGCTTGGAGTACATCATTATCCAGTAGCGCGCCATAGTGAAAGAGCACCGTAATTAGGGGTTCAGCCAATACAATCAAAGCCAGAGCCGCAGGCAAACCAATCACAAGCACCATGCGCAAGGCCCAATCGATCGTATCGGAAAACGCCTGTTCCGAACCACTC
Source organism: Oleiphilaceae bacterium (assembly GCA_036833965.1). Lineage (GTDB taxonomy): Bacteria > Pseudomonadota > Gammaproteobacteria > Pseudomonadales > Oleiphilaceae > PZPK01. The sequence continues at coordinate 4,316 of DAITOW010000094.1, read as the reverse complement.
GCCTTTTTCGCAGAAAGGCTTGGCAGAATAACTGTGGCTATCGCGATCCCGAAGACGCCCAATGGCAATTCCACCAAACGATCCGAGTAGTAGAGCCAGGAGACACTGCCCGTTTGAAGAAGCGATGCAAGAATAGTATCCAGCAAGAGATTGATCTGACTTACCGACACACCAAACATCGCCGGAACCATTAACTTACCAATGCGACGAACGCCCTCATGTCGAAAATCAAAACGTGGCCGCGGAAGCAACCCGAGCTTCAACAAAAAAGGCAGTTGAAAAAAGAATTGGACGACACCAGCGATAAAGACACCCCAAGCCAAAGCGATGACCGGCTGGGTAAAAAGAGGCGCCATAAACACCGCCGCTGAAATCAGGCTGAGATTTAGCAAAACCGGAGTAAAAGCAGGAATGGCAAAATTGTTGTAACTATTTAATACTGCACCCGCGAACGCTGTCAGAGAAATCAAAAACAGATATGGAAAGGTGATCTGTAGCATCGAACTCGCAAGACTGTACTTCTCAGGCTCATCCAGAAAGCCCGGCGCAAACAAGGCAGTCACCCAAGGGGCTCCGAGTACTGCCAAAAAGGTAAAAACAAAGAGAACCAGGCCCAGAACACCCGCCACCGAACCCAATAAGGTGCGCACCTCTGCGGAATCCTTTTCCTTATACTCCGCCAGTACGGGAATAAATGCCTGGGAAAACGCGCCCTCCGCGAACAGCCTTCGAAAAAAATTCGGGATTTTAAAAGCAACAAAGAAGGCATCGGCACCAGCACTGGCACCAAAGAAATTGGCAAGCACGACATCTCGTGCCAACCCCAGAAACCGGGATACCATCGTCATCAAACTGACAATGACTGAAGACCGAAACAGGCCCGAACCACTTTTATTCGCAGAGGATTCTGTACTCATAGAGTTTTGTTGAATCTTTATTGTTGTCGACTGAAAGATAGAGCGCCATGCTACTCGACTATCCCAATACTTTCACTATGCTTAAGATGTTTGAACAGGTCTTTGGAGCAATCATATGGACAAGCACATCAATCGCTTGCTAATGCAATTTGAGCAACTCCTCAAAACATCGAATCGCGAACACATCAACCCCGCGATTGATGAATTGTGCATTGCAGACTTACACCCTATTGTAAACCTTGTCGCCAAGAGTCGAGCCAGCTATTTACAGCACCTCTATCAACTCTGTAAAAAATACGAGGGCAAAGAAGAGTTCCCGACGACTGAAGAAATGCAAAAGCTTCGCGCGCATCGCTTGCGTTTCGAAGAGCTGGCAGAAGGCTCGAAGGCCTTGGAAACATCGATTCAACGTGGCTATCTGGATCTAAAAGAGGGAGCAAGCTAGCCTTTTTTTCTCACGCCCGTTAGCATGGGATGGTTAGCAATAATAACAAAACATGCTAGAGGCTCCACAATGACAGACTTCGTTCGCACGCCGGAAGAGCGCTTTGAGCGACTTCCTAACTACGCATTTAACCCTAATTATTTAGAAATCGATGGTTTGCGCATGCACTTCGTTGACGAAGGGCCGCGTGACGCCGACCCGATACTCATGCTTCATGGCGAACCAACCTGGTCTTACCTGTATCGCCATATGATTCCTATTTGTGTCGCAGCAGGCCATCGTGTTATCGCGCCAGATCTCATTGGCTTTGGCAAATCAGACAAGCCAACGAATGTTGAAGACTACAGTTACGCACAACACATGAGCTGGATGCAGCAATTCATCGACGCACTTGCGCTAAACAACATCACGCTTGTATGTCAGGACTGGGGATCACTCTTGGGCTTGCGTCTCGCCGCAGAAAATGAGGCCCGGTTCAAAGCTATCGTTGTTGGTAATGGCATGCTACCAACCGGCGAGGAAAAAGTACCGAAAGCCTTCAAACTCTGGAAAGCCTTCGCCCTTAACAGCCCCTGGTTTCCAATCGCGAGAATTGTAAACAGCGGATGTTTCAAGCAGCTAAGCAAGGATGAAATGCGAGCTTACGATGCGCCATTCCCGTCAAAGAAATATAAATCCGGAGCTCGCGCCTTTCCCGCTCTTGTCCCTGTCACGCCGGACAACCCCGCCACAGATGCAAACAAAAAGGCTTGGGAGATACTGGAAAACTGGCACAAGCCCTTTCTGACAACATTTAGCAACGGCGACCCTATTACACGGGGGGGCGATCGTTATATGCAAAAACGCGTACCCGGGTCAGTAGGTCAGGAACATATCACCCTCAGTGGCGGACACTTCCTGCAGGAGGACTCAGGCGCTGAATTCGCCTCGGCCGTCAACAAATTGTTGGACAAGCTGACTTATGAGGCTTCCGGGCAGGCTAGCGCCTGAACTAAGCAACGCTCGTCCTAACAGCCAAAAAAAAGCCCGCTCAATTGAGCGGGCTGAAATCTAAACGAAATCACTAAAAACTTGGCCTCTCGCGCTGCGGGCCTGAATCGCTGCGCGTTCGGTATGAGGTAAATATAGAGCGTGGCAGCCATTATGTATGTTGTAGAAAATTTTCGTTGTGTAACAATTTATTTCAGATTCTGAGAACCAGTCGTCAAATCGCATTTTTAACAAGATGCCGAAATAATCAACTTCTCTCGCCGCACATCAATTGAAAACCCTTCTCATAAAAAAATTAGAGTATATACTCTAAAGATAAATAGAAAATTATTTGTAAACCTCACCCACTTTAAGACGAGTAGAATTATGTTGTTTCCAGTTAAAGTCCAATATTACAAAGGCCTCACCAAAGCACTGAAAGTCGCTGCTGCTGTTATACCAATGCCCAAACCGACGCTATTCTCTGGCACAGACGCATCACTTGAGCTCTGTGATGCGATAAGCCACTTGGGAATTCAAAAACTTTTGCTTGTTACAGACAAAGTTCTGGTTGAGATCGGCCTGCTAAAGGATATAGAGGCCCGTTTAGCGAAGCATGGCATCAAAGTTGTGATCTATGACGGAATTCTTCCTGACCCGACCTACGATCAGGTTGAAGCAGGCCTTGAGCTTTTAAAGAAAAACAAATGTGAAGGGATCCTTGCTGTGGGCGGCGGTTCACCAATCGATGCAAGCAAAGCTATTGCTGCTCGCGCCACTAACAACAAACCTCTGGAAAAAATGGCGGGGCTTTTCAAGCTACGAAGCGCACCCTTACCATTATTTGTCGTCCCTACTACTGCCGGAACCGGCTCTGAAGTCACTATCGTATCCGTTGTTTCCGATCCGGAAACCCATCAGAAAACACCGATCATTGATCCTAAACTGGTTCCTGCAATGGCGGCTCTGGATGGAAAATTAATGCTTGGCTTACCGCCATCGGTTACGGCAGCAACCGGGATGGATGCTCTAACACATGCGATCGAATCCTACATATCAACCAACGCAACGGATGAAACCCGCAGCTATGCGCTCGCTGCAACGAAACTCATTATGGAGAACCTGGAAACAGCCGTTCACGATGGCAAGAACTTTGAGGCGCGCCAAAACATGGCGATGGCTTCCTATTATGCCGGCCTCGCCTTTACCAAAGCTGGCGTTGGCTATGTACATGCTATTGCACATAATTTTGGTGCCCTCTATTCAACGCCTCATGGCCTAGCAAACTCCATTGTGCTGCCTCATATACTGGACTTTTCGAAATCGGACATCATTCCTGAACTGGCAAAACTGGCAGAGGCTAGCGGCCTGAAGGCAGGAAGAGAAAGCGAGAGAAAGTTGGCAGACAAATTCATCGCACGTGTTCGCGCAATGCTTGTCTCGTTCAAGATTCCGGAAACTCTGGAAAGCCTAAAAACCGAGGACATACCGCATATTGCAAAACTGGCTTTGGACGAAGCGCATGCGAACTATCCTGTCCCTAAATATATGGACAAACGCACATGCGAAGCGTTGATCTCTAAAATGGTTGCCTAAAGAACAAATCCTTGACAAGCCTTGCACAAAAAGGCATAGTCTCGCGTCATTTTTATGGGCGGACGTAAGCGCAGAGAAATCCAAACTGTTCGCGTCTGCCATTTTGAATCGTTTATTCGCGAAATTTAGGAGCATTACGGTGGCTAACTCCCCATCTTCAAAGAAACGCGCGCGTCAACAAGAAGTACGCCGCCAACGCAACGCAAGCCAACGATCTATGGTTCGCACTTACATCAAGAAAGTTGACGCACAGATTGCTGGCGGCAACTACGATGACGCTCAAGCAGCATATGTAACTGCTGTACCTCTTATCGACGGCATGGTGAACAAGAACTTGTTCCCTAAAAACAAAGCTGCTCGTATCAAGAGCCGTCTGAACGCACGAGTTA
>DAITOW010000093.1:0-9816 GCA_036833965.1 Oleiphilaceae bacterium | reverse complement strand
GATAGCTGCCGAAAGTCATCATTTAATTGCAATCGCTGACTTCTTCCCATACGGTTTTGTTGTTATCAAGGTCGCGACCCTGTTCGACATAGCCGAGCTTTACGGTTTCGCCGATTCGAATGCTTCCGCTATCCGGCTGCTCAACGCCCGCAATAAGTTTGAACAGTGAAGACTTACCAGCGCCATTACCGCCCACAACACCTACGATGCTGCCGGGTGGAATTGAAAGTGAAAGATCCTTGAAAAGCAGCTTGTCGCGATATTGTTTGCTGACGCAATCCAGTTCGATGACGACATCGCCCAGGCGCGGACCTGGTGGAATGTAGATTTCCATGGTTTCGTTGCGCTTTTGGGTTTCCTGAGAGTTAAGCTCTTCAAAGCGTTGAAGTCGGGCCTTGCTCTTCGCGTGTCTGCCTTTTGCATTGCTGCGAACCCACTCAAGCTCGGATTTAATGCTTCGCTGTCTTGCATCTTCCTGCTTCTGTTCAATTTGGAGGCGCTTTTCTTTGGCTTCGAGCCAATTCGAGTAATTGCCTTCAAATGGAATGCCGTGGCCGCGATCCAGTTCCAGTATCCATCCTGCGACATTGTCCAGGAAGTAACGGTCGTGCGTGATGGCAACGACTGTCCCAGGGTAGTCGTGCAGGAATCTTTCCAGCCAGGCAACGCTCTCTGCATCAAGGTGGTTAGTTGGTTCGTCCAGCAGCAGCATATCGGGCTTTGATAGCAACAGTCGGCACAAGGCAACCCTGCGTTTTTCGCCTCCGGACAGGGTTGCTACTTCTGCATCCCAAGGTGGCAGCCGAAGCGCATCGGCTGCGACTTCCAGAGTGCGCTGCAGATTGTGACCGTCTCCGGTTTCAATAATCGCTTCCAGTTTTGCCTGCTCGGCAGCCAGAGCATCAAAGTCTGCGTCAGGTTCTGCGTACTCCGCATAGACCTGATCAAGGCGTGTCAGAGCATCTTTGATTTCTTTAAGCCCCTCTTCGACATTGGCTCGTACGTCCTTGGTTTCGTCCAGTTGTGGTTCCTGGGGCAAGTATCCAACCTTGATGCCTGGTTGCGGTCGCGCTTCGCCGGTATAGTCCTGGTCCACGCCCGCCATTATTTTCAGAAGGGTGGATTTACCCGCGCCATTCAGACCGAGTACGCCTATTTTGGCGCCGGGAAAGAACGATAAAGAAATGTCTTTGAGGATTTCGCGCTTGGGTGGGACCACTTTCCCTACGCGGTTCATCGTAAATACGTACTGGGCCATGAAAGAAGCTCCTTTGCTTAATTTTTTAGACTTGCAGAATCTGCGAAATCCGATGACGCGCACACTAGCGAAAAAGCGTGATCAAGGCAATGAGTTCGCGCGCTGGAATAGCACATCAGTCTAGCCGGTTTCAGTGTGCCCGTTCTTATAAATATCGTGATGTTGCTATAAAAATCATTTAAAATATCGCGCTTTTAAAACGGCTTGTACAAAAAATGTACGCTGCTTGTCCGTTATGACCTGTTCAATGTCGGTAAGATACCGACCGAACACCATTAGTATGTAAAGAGGCGCTAGATGTTTACCCGAGATATGAGCATTGCTGGATTTGATAATGAGTTGTTAGCGGCGATGGATGCTGAGGCCCAACGGCAGGAAGATCACATCGAGTTGATTGCTTCTGAAAACTATACAAGTCCCCGAGTTATGGAAGCGCAGGGTTCTTATTTGACCAACAAGTACGCGGAAGGTTATCCGGGCAAACGTTACTACGGCGGTTGTGAATACGTTGATGTTGTTGAACAACTGGCAATTGATCGCGCTAAAGCACTTTTTGGTGCAGATTACGCCAACGTTCAGCCACATTCAGGCTCTTCTGCCAATGCGGCAGTGTTTATGGCGCTTTGTAAGCCAGGTGATACGATTCTGGGTATGAGCCTTGCTCATGGTGGACACTTGACGCACGGCGCTGCGGTGAGCTTCTCTGGCCGCATCTACAATGCGGTGCAGTACGGTTTGAATGAAGCAACTGGCGAGATTGATTATGAGCAAGTCGAGGCGCTTGCAAAAGAACACAAGCCGAAGATGATCATTGCCGGTTTTTCTGCTTATTCTCGCATCGTTGATTGGCAGCGTTTTCGTGATATCGCAGATAGCGTTGGCGCTTATCTCTTTGTTGATATGGCACATATAGCCGGCTTGGTTGCTGCTGGTGTTTATCCAAGTCCGGTAGGCATCGCTGACGTAACGACAACCACAACGCATAAAACATTGCGAGGTCCTCGCGGTGGTCTGATTCTGGCTAAAGCAAACGAAGAGCTTGAGAAAAAGCTTAATTTCGCGGTTTTCCCCGAAAGTCAGGGTGGTCCTTTGATGCATGTGATTGCGGCGAAGGCGGTATGCTTTAAAGAGGCGATGTCAGACGATTTCAAGGCGTATCAGAAGCAAGTGGTTGAGAATGCGCAGGCAATGGTCGGCGTTTTCATGGATCGTGGTTATAAAGTTGTTTCTGGTGGTACAGAAGATCACCTGTTCCTGCTTGATCTGATTGACAAGGATATTACAGGTAAAGATGCGGATGCGGCGCTTGGTCGTGCGCACATTACCGTCAATAAGAACTCTGTTCCGAATGATCCCCGATCTCCTTTCGTAACGAGTGGCTTGCGTATTGGCACGCCTGCAGTGACCAGTCGCGGTTTTGTCGCAAGTGATTGTGCAGAGTTGGCGGGTTGGATGTGTGACGTTCTTGATGCATTGGTAAAAGATCCTGAAGATCAGAGTGCCATTGAGGCGACGAAAGAGAAAGTTCAGGCAATCTGTAAGCGCTTGCCTGTTTACGCTAACTAACTCGCTGTTGGCTGAGTCGGGGCGCTTTAATGCATTGTCCATTCTGTAAAGCAACAGATACGAAGGTTTATGACTCGCGTCTGGTGGCTGAAGGCGATCAGGTGCGTCGTCGTCGCGAGTGCCTGTCTTGCAAGGAGCGTTTCACTACTTTTGAAACGGCTGAACTGGTCATGCCGCGTGTCGTCAAGCAAGATGGAACACGGCAACCTTTTGATGAAGACAAGCTGAATCGCGGGATTCAGCGTGCTCTTGAAAAGCGTCCGGTCAGCATCGAAACCATCGAAAAGGCGATTAACAACATCAAATACCGTTTGCGAGCAACCGGTGAACGTGAGTTGAAGTCTTTACGTATTGGGGAAGAGGTCATGAGAGAGTTGCGTGATATTGATGAGGTGGCTTATGTGCGCTTCGCATCAGTCTATCGCAGCTTTCAGGACATCAATGAATTCAAAGAGGAGATTGACCGTCTTTCGAAGAGTGACTCCTCGGCAAGCACAGATTAAACGCACTTTTTTGAAGGGCCCAGAGTGGTGAATTCATGGTCAACTGCTGATCGACAATACATGACTCGTGCCCTGCAGCTTGCCTGGCGTGGGCAGTATTCTACGCATCCTAATCCTCGAGTTGGTTGCGTCATCGTAAACGATGGCGTTGTGGTTGGTGAAGGCTTCCATGAGCGTGCCGGCGAAGGACACGCCGAAGTGCATGCCCTGGTGCAGGCCGGAGCGCGGGCAAAAGGGGCTACGGCCTATGTTACGCTGGAGCCTTGCAGTCATCACGGTCGAACACCTCCTTGCGCGGATGCGCTTATCAATGCGGGGGTGTCACGTGTTGTCGCTGCGATGCAAGACCCCAACCCGAAGGTGTCAGGAAAAGGCTTGCTAAGACTTAAGGACGCCGGAATCGCAGTTTCCAGTGGTTTGCTTGAAGAGCAGGCTGTCGAACTTAATCAGGGCTTTATATCCAGGATGTCGTTGGGACGGCCTTTCGTCCGTCTGAAAATGGCTTCAAGCCTTGATGGTCGAACGGCAATGCAGTCCGGTGAGAGTCAGTGGATTACTGGCCCGGATGCGCGTCGGGATGTTCAGCGTTGGCGAGCAAGAGCTTCTGCGATACTGAGTTCTGTCGGCACCATTCGCTATGACAATCCCATGCTGACTGTGCGCGAACCGGAGTTATTGGACAGACGGTTTGAGCAGCCAACCCGTGTCATTCTGGATTCAAAGGCTGTGCTTGCCGGAAGTGAAGCGGTGTTTGAAAACACGGCATCCGTTATTTATATGGTTGGTAATGATTGCGCTGTTTCTGAGTATGTTTGCTCTCTAGCGCATGTAGACATTTTGAGGATGCCGCTCAATAAAAAAGGCCGGTTTGATGCGGCGAGTCTTTTGGAAAGGCTGGCAGAGCGAGAGATCAACGAGGTGCTCGTGGAAGCAGGAGCGGGCGTTGCAGGAGATTTTCTCGAGCAGGGTGCGGTAGATGAGTTGTTAATCTACATGGCGCCGAAGTTGATGGGTAGCGCAGCGAGAGGCTTGGCTGAGTTGCCATTTGAAAAGATGTCCGAAGCCCTTGATCTTGAGTTGATGGATCTTCGCATGCTGGGCCAGGATGTTCGGATGCAATATCGTCTGGCGAGGCAATAGAACCTATGTTTACTGGAATTATTGAGGCGAGAGGACGTATTGCGCACTTAAGTCGTGCGAATGGCGGGATGCAAATTCGTATCGACAGCTCAGGCCTCGGGATGAGCGATGTGCAGCTTGGCGATAGTATTGCGGTGAATGGGGTTTGCCTCACAGTGACGCAATTTAGCGCACGGGACTTTTGTGCAGACATTTCGGCTGAGTCTCTGCGTTATACGCGTTTCGCTAGCATGAATGTTGGTGATGCCGTAAATCTTGAAAAAGCGCTGACCCTGTCTAAGCCGCTTGGTGGTCACCTGGTAAGTGGGCATGTTGATGGAATAGGGACTATAGTTGCGGTCAGTTCTGAAGGTGAGTCCCTAAGATATAGCATTGAATGTCCAGCGGACTTGCTTGGATATATTGCAAACAAAGGATCTATCTGTGTCGATGGCGTCAGTTTGACGGTGACAGGTTTGTTGGATAGCGGTTTTACGCTGAATATAGTCCCGCACACTGCTTCAAATACGATTATTCCAGCCTATAAAGCGGGCTCAAAAGTCCATTTGGAAGTGGACTTAATGGCCCGTTACGCGGAAAGGTTGCTACAGGCACGTCAACCCGCGGCTGAGAAATCGGTCATTGATAGCGCTTTTCTGGCAAAGCATGGTTATAAAGTTTAATGAATCAGCGTGCTCACGCGCGCTTGAACCGGAGGTTGAATGAAGCTCAACACTGTTGAAGAGCTGGTAGAGGACATTCGTCAAGGCAAGATGGTTATCTTGATGGATGATGAGGATCGCGAGAATGAAGGCGATCTGGTGATTGCTGCAGAGCAGGTGCGTCCTGAAGATATTAACTTTATGGCGACGCATGCACGTGGGCTTATTTGTTTGACCCTGACGCAAGAGCGTTGTCGATTCTTGGGCTTGCCTCTAATGGTGACTAGCAATCATGCCCAGTTCCAAACCAACTTTACAGTCTCCATTGAGGCTGCAGAGGGTGTTACCACAGGGATTTCTGCGGCAGATCGGGCGCACACGGTAAGAACCGCGGTTGGTCGTAATACCAAACCGTCTGACATTGTGCAGCCGGGACATATTTTTCCTATTGCCGCGCAGCCTGGTGGGGTGTTGAGTCGCGCAGGGCATACGGAGGCAGGTTGTGACTTGGCCCGCATGGCCGGATTTGAACCATCTAGCGTGATTGTTGAGATTATGAATGAGGACGGTACGATGGCTCGTCGTCCTGATTTGGAAGAGTTTGCGAAAAAACACGATCTGAAAATTGGCACTATAGCGGATATGATTCATTATCGTGCGCTGAATGAACAGACGGTTGTCAGGCAAGAAGAGCACACTATTGAGACCGAGCACGGTGATTTTAATTTGATCACCTATAAAGATACCTTGCAGGGCGATCTTCATATGGCTTTTGTCAAAGGCTCCATGCAGGATGTGGAAGCGCCTGTTGTTCGGGTTCAGTATCCTGATATTTTGAGGGATACGATCGGTGTCATTAAAGAAGGTTCCCAGTCTTGGTCGGTTCATAATTCACTGGCCAGGATTGCCGAAGAGGGGGCTGGCGTGTTGGTGTTGCTGGGGGATTCCTACGAAGCGAGTATGGAAGATCGCCTGGTTGAGTTTTTCAACTCGGATGCACCAAAAGGAAAGGGGCAAGGAGCATATCTGACGGGGGGTACCGGCTCGCAGATTTTGCGTGACCTCGGTGTGAGCAAGATGCGTTTGTTGGCTCCAAAAGTAAAGTTTTCAGCACTTTCCGGGTTTGATCTGGAAGTGACAGAGTTCATTCCGTATAACGGATAATATTGTTTAGGAAGAGTACGAAAATGCGAAATATTAAAGTCCATGAGGGCGATTTCAGAGAAGTTTCCGGAAAATTTGCCCTGATAGTGGGGCGTTTCAACGCTTTCGTTGTTGAGAGTCTTCTTGAAGGTGCAATCGATGCATTGGTTCGTCAGGGGATTGCTGAAGAGGATATCGAAATTTACCGCGTGCCCGGCGCGTTTGAAATGCCTTTGGCAGTTCAGCGTGTAGCTAAAACCGGCAAGTTTGACGCGATTGTGGCTCTGGGCGCGGTTATTAGAGGCGGTACGCCGCACTTTGAGTATGTCGCGGGCGAATGTACAAAAGGTATCAGCTCTGTTTCTCTCGAATACAACTTGCCTGTAGCGTTTGGTGTATTGACGGTCGATAGTATTGAGCAGGCAATTGAGCGTTCAGGAACCAAGGCTGGCAACAAAGGTGCCGAAGCTGCTATGTCAGCTTTGGAGATGCTGACTCTGTTTAAAAGTGCAGGTATTTGATGAGCGACGCTGAACCGAACTCGCCTCGACCAGTCACAACATCGCAACGCAAGCGCTCGCGCAGACTTGTGTTGCAGGCGCTTTATCAGTGGCAACTCGGGAAAGCGAATATTTCCCAGATCGAAGCCGAGTTCAGGACGGATAACGACTTCCGAAAAGTCGATGAAGCCTATTTTGAGCAGGTATTTCGCTCAATCCCGAAAAGTGTCACTGAGCTGGATCAGCAATTCGAAGTGTTGCTGGACCGCGCAATCGAAGACGTGGATCCGATCGAGTTGGCGATACTTCGCGTTGGAACCTTTGAGCTGATGCACAGGATTGATATTCCTCTGCGTGTCGTTATCAATGAGGCGATTGAGTTAGCGAAAGAGTTCGGTGGCACTGACGGGCACAAATACGTCAATGGCATTCTGGATAAGCTTGGTAATAAGCTTCGTTCCGCGGAAGCGAGTGCTCAACGAAAGTAACGGCATCACTATGGTGGCTGATCAGGACTCTTTGTTATGGGTTTGAAGTTGCGGCGCAGCCCTGAGTTTGACTTGATCTCCCGTTACTTCTCCCGGCATCAATCTGGTGGGTTAGACCTCGCGATCGGAGATGATGCTGCGATTTTTACCCCGCCATCTGGTCATTCGCTGGTCTTTTCGATTGATACTCAAGTTGAGGGCCGGCATTTCCCGCGCGGGTTTCCCGCCGAAAAAATAGCCACCCGAGCGCTTGGCGCTGCGCTGAGCGATTTGGCCGCGATGGGCGCCAATCCGCATCATTTTACACTCGCTTTAACACTTCCGGAGTTCGATGAAGATTGGCTTGCTGATTTCTCAAGGGGGCTTTTTGGCCTCGCAGATCATTTCAATATTAAGCTCGTCGGTGGAGACACAACAAAGGGGCCGCTTTCGATCAGTATTCAGGTGCACGGCCTTGTTGAGCAGGGAGTGTATTTGGCGCGCAGCGGAGCGAAAGTTGATGACGAAATCTATGTGAGCGGCGCACTTGGTGACGCGGCTGCTGGTTTGAAATTCGCTCTGGAGCATCGGGACTTTGATGACCTGAATTCGGATGAGCAATACCTGTATACAGCTTTCTCGAATCCGATGCCTGAAGTAGCGCTGGGTTTAAAGTTGCTGGGTACTGCGTCCGCTGCATTGGATATATCGGATGGTCTGTTGGCTGATCTGGAGCAGTTAGCCGTTGCTTCGGGCTTGGTTTGTGAAGTTGATTTGGATCTTATTCCTCTTTCAGAGCCTTTGTGTCGAGTAGAGGGTAAGGCGGCGGCGCTCGATCTGGCGCTTTCGGGTGGTGATGATTACAAGCTTCTTTTGACTGTGCCTAGGGAGAAAAAGTCTTTGGTGAAAGATCTTGGCCTACTTAAAATAGGCAGGATGCGTGATTTGAAAGTCGGGAGCTTTTCCGAGTCGGATAGAGTCATGCTTTTTAGGAATGGAGTCTTTCAAAAAAATCCTGAACAGAGAGGGTTCGATCATTTTGGATAAGGTAAAAATCCCGCCTGCGTTGTTGAGAGACCCTAGATGCCTGTTAGCGTTTGGTTTTGGTAGCGGCTGCGCGCCAAGAGCGCCCGGAACCATTGGTACGATTGCGGCAGTGCCATTTTATTTCCTAATAGCTGATCTGCCCTTGGCGTACTATGCCGTGGTGTGTGTTGTGGCTTTTGCGTTAGGTTGTTACCTCTGTGATGTCGCAAGCAAGGCGCTTGGGGTTCATGATCACGGGGGAATTGTCTGGGATGAATTCGTCGGGTATTGGATTGCGATGTTTGCTGCACCGGAGGGTATTGGATGGATTGTCCTGGGCTTTGTGCTGTTCCGTTTGTTTGATATCTGGAAACCAGCCCCTATAGCCCAACTTGATGCCCGTGTTCATGGCGGGTTGGGAATCATGCTTGATGATTTGGTCGCAGGAATCTATGCGATGATTGTTTTGCAAATCATCGCGTATGCTCTCCTGTAGGGTTTGTACCGTCTTTTAGCTTCTTCAGTGTGTCTTCGGAAGTCGCTGTACAACAGAAATAAAGCGCTCCAGACTCGCCTCTGCTCTCTCTTTCGTTGCATAGGGGCCGCTGTCAAAACCCTCACGAGTGGAAAAATACCACTTTTCTCCGGCACAAAAAAAACGGTCGCTGCGGAATGGCACAACGCCAGACTCGCCTTTTCGATGAGCTATTTGATTCATTGCTACGATACCTCTCCAATAGGTTCCTTAAATTTAGATGATGTCGTTTAAAAATCAACCAACTGGATCTCGCTTTGTGCTTTGTAGGGTGAAATTCTCTTCAGCTTTGTGCACGAGGCGGATAAACCGTTGAAAGCAGGTTGCTCAGAGTTCAGAATGCTTACTATAAAAAATTAATTTGCGAGAGAAAATTGTATGCGAAGTTTTAAAGGGGCTTTATTGCTGCTGTTGGTGGTTCTCATATCCGCGTGCTCAGGTAAGGCGGTTAAAACTTATGAGGGAGCCGCTTTGCCGGAGGGAGAAGTTGCATTGTTGATCGCTGGTGACAATATTGAAGTGACCAGGGTTGATGGCAAGGAAATGAAAAAGTATCTCCTGTCCGAGATTGATACGACTTACGCATTGACGCCAGGTAAGCATCGAATAGTTTTTAACTATACCAGTGTTTGGGCTGTTGCTCCCAGGGGGCCGGAAGATCCGCGTTCGGAGTTGGTAGAATCGCCTTTGCAAGTCGTAGAGATAGAAGTCCAGGCCGGAGATAGGCTCAGTTTTGAGTTTGATGAGGTTGCGGACGTTCGGGAGGCAAGAGCGTTTGCAGAAAGATTTACCGCAAACGTGGTGGATAATCAGGGGCAAGTGATCGCAACTTCAGATCTTTATCGCGAAGCTGTTGTGCCGCAGGTTGCGGAGCAGACGGTTGAGCAGGCAAATGTTGCAGAGGACGGCAGCACCTCAAAAACAGGGGGCTTACCTGCCCTGGAAGCGATGAAGGTAATTTGGGAAGGCGCTTCACCGGAAGATAAGAAAGCTTTTCTTAAGTGGGCCTACCAGTAAATAGGTTCAGAGTTAATAAG
>DAITOW010000092.1:0-9859 GCA_036833965.1 Oleiphilaceae bacterium | reverse complement strand
ATTACGCCCCCTAAGCCCCTATTATTACTCCATCGAAACAGATTCTGTTGGGGCGAGAATTCAGGCCTTTCGTCCCAATACAATTTCCGATCAGGGCACTTGCCCGACGTTGAATGCGGTGATTAGTATGTTCGGCACTAATCACCGCTTTTTTTTGCCCTAAATATGGCAGTCAGTTCTATCATTGCTCACGGACACATCAGGCAAAATGAGTGGTTGTTTGCTGGCTAATCGCTAATAACTCCCCCGCCTCATTCGCGATCAAGGCCTTTGTATAGGCATAGCCCCCACTAGACTCAATAATTTCCGCTCGATATTGCGTGAACTCAGAAGTCCCTAACGATTGAAGAGGTTGAATAAACTCGATTGTCCAGCTTAATGAACTGGCCATGCACAACTGTTTCACCATCGGTAATGGCGTTGGAGGCCATGCATCGACCAAACCCAGCAGATGCGCTTCAGTGATCAATTTAGGCGCATCGGAAAATCGGACATACCCCTCCAAAAAAGTTTTGTCAGAGCCTTTGAACGGAAATTCGCTGAGATACCGGTAGTCAAAATGCTTGGTAAATTCTGGAACGGCGCCTTCAATAAATGGCAATTTTACAGCTTCATCAATTGCAGCGGATAGGGAAAGCTTTTCAGGTGCAACGGCGATTACTGACTTTCTGGTTGTTCCAAAGCTTCCCTGTACAATGACCTTGGTTTGCCCTGACTGGACCCCTCGCCCAAGCACATGTGAAACATTCTTACCTTCACGCAGCACTTCACTGCTTACCTCAAAGGGTGAATCATCAACCGGCCCAACAAACGAAATCTGCAGACACCGAACAGGAGCACTGCCAACTAACTGCTTACGCATGGACTCGAACACCAGTGCTGCAACGAGTCCGCCAAAGCCGGCACGCCCCTGCATCCAGGAAGCATCTAACTGCACAACACTTGGCTTTGAACCGACCTGATCTAAAAACCTATCAAACTGCATATTCAGTGCCCCGGTTTTAAAGGAGCATCTTAGAATCTTTTTGGGCCCTGACCAACTCGATCATCGGGAAAGCATGTTCCCTGAATGGATTAACGAAAAATGTGAGGTATGCTTAAACCTTACTATCCGGGGTCGTGCATGTCCGAACATCATCTAATTTCACAGATCGTCAACATCGGCGAGACTCTGCATAAAGCGGGCTGTCCCCCCTATAAACTCGAGAAATATGTTGAGCACTACGCCCGTAACCGTGGCATTGAGGTGATGGTACTTGCCTCCGCAAACTGGATTAACTTTCAGTTCAATGACGAGGACAATTCTGTCGTTATCAAACGTCTAAAGCCGCCAACGATCGACCTCACCCTGCTCGCACTCACCATCAACCGCATTACCCGTGATGATGAATCCATTAATCTCGATTCAGCTCGACCAGGAAGGCTGATGGAATTGTTCGCCTGCCTGATTGTGCCAGCAGCTTATCTTTCTCTGGTTGGCAGCTCGATGGACGCATTGATCATTAGTCCACTGACTGGCCTAATCGTTTGGCTTTGTACTTTGGCGCTAAAAGGTCGCCGCGCCATCGCTCTGGAATTTATCGCACCGCTTTTAGTAGGTCTGCTCGCAGCCTTTGCCAACTCGCTTGGGTTAAACATTTCTGTTTGGACGCTTTGCATTGCAAGCATACTGCTTTTCGTGCCGGGTTTGTCGATCGCAAATGCGCTTGAATGTCTCGCTTTCAATGACCTTGTCTCCGGCACCAGCTTACTTGGACAATGTGCTCTTTCACTAATCAAACTGTTTTCCGGGATATTTATAGGCTTGAGTATTGGCTCGGCTATTTGGGAAACAACTCCCGTTCCTTACACAAACGAATTGCCGGCCTACTTCACGCTAATCGGAGCCATCTTGTTAGCGATAGCGGTCGCAATCATGTTCAACATCCGTCCGAGAGACGTGGTGCGAGCAATCCCAGTCATCGTAATTGGCACTTGGGGGCCAACCATACTGAACTTTGAACACGGCTGGGTCGCGGCGACATGGTTAACAAGCACCCTGATTACCCTTTACGCCACATGGATCGCAAAACGCCGAAAACTGACCGGCACGATATACATGATTCAGGGAATTATTCTAATGGTGCCCGGCAGCCGGGTTCTGGTGAGTGTTGGGCAGAATTTCTACGCAGCAGAGCTTTTACCCATTGCAGGTATTGGAAGCTCAGCCGCCTTAATTTTTGCAGCCATCGTGGTAGGACAAATAACTGCCTATGCCATCTACTCTCCAAAAATAGAACGATAGTCGATTCACTATCCTAACAACTACACACCTAACTTTCGCTGGTAAGGCGGCAAGGCATCCAGCAGGAGCTGCCCATATCGCTTCGCGATCAAGCGCTGATCCAAGATGGTAATTTGCCCTTTGTCCTGCTCCGTCCGAATCAAGCGGCCACAAGCCTGAATCAACCGCAGGCTAGCTTCTGGCACAGAGATCTCCATAAATGGATTCCGGCCACGTGCCTCCATCCACTCTGCAATACTCTGCTCAAGCGGATCATTGGGCACGGCAAAGGGTATTTTCGCAATCACAACGTGCGTTAGATAATCCCCCGGCAAATCAATTCCCTCTGCCAATGAGGCCAGGCCAAAGAGAATACTTTGCTGCCCACCATCAATTCGTTGTTTGTGCTTTTGAATCAACTCCTGCTTTCCCATCTCGTCCTGAGTAAGAATCCGCTCTCTCAGCGCTCGGTCTACTCCGAAGTAGACATCGTTCATTTGCTTGCGCGAACTAAACAGCACCAGAACCGCGTTATGTCCTTCGATCCAATCTTCAAGATGATCGATTATCTCGTCAGTATGCAGCTGCGCCTGATTGGGCATAGAACGCATGGGCGGCACGCGCAAAACCCCAACCTTGGCAAAATCAAAAGGGCTAGGTACACGATGAAAAACAGACTTATCAGGAAGTCCTGCTTTGTATTTTAAGTGATCAAACTTCCCCAACGCAGTCAATGTCGCGGATGTTAGCACTGCCCCATAGGCTCGCTTCCAAAGCGCCGCATTAAGCAACCCGCCCGCGCTCAGAGGACTTCCAAAAAGGTAAATATCTGAGCCCGACTCATATTCCCTGAGCGTCACCCAGCGTGCGTCAGGCGCGTCGCCCTCTTTTGCTTCCTTGGCATAAAACTGCCAAAGCGCGTAATGCCCATCAGCACGATTGAAGTGCGATCCAATCACCGGGTACCATTGCTCTGCTTCCTCCCGATCCAAACCACAATCAGACTTCTCATCCACGCTACGGTTCAGTTCGGCGCGAATCTCGTCCAGATAACGACAAAGCGAAGCAAAATCGAGCTTTATATTAAACGCCTGCTCTCGCAACTCGTCCCCGATTACGCCATCCTTGAAACGAAACCGGCTTTCTGAACTACCTTCTTCCTGCTCCCAGGCAAGACCTTTCGCCAGATTTTCATAAAACAAATCGATCTTGCCCTGCAAGGCAATCGTTATCGGAGAAATTTGCTCAATATTCGAAGCAACAAAGTGCCCGGCAGTGATCGCAGGAAGCATCTCGGACAAAGACTTGCTAAGTTGTTTCAGCCAGTTTTCACTCGCCTTCAAACCCGTCGATACCATAAAGTGGCTCAACGCCTTGTCAGGCAAATGATGCGCTTCATCAAAGATATAAATTGAATGCTCTGGCGCGGGTAAAATTACGCCCCCGCCCAAGGCCAGATCCGAAAGAACCAGATCATGATTCGCGACAAGCACATCTGCGTCATCCCAACGATTACGCGCTTCATAGTATGGGCAACTACTGAAATAGCTGCAGCGTCGATTCGAGCACTGTTGATTATCTGCAGTTAAAGAGGACCATGCACGATGATCAACCGGCTCTTCAAGCGTATCCCGGTCTCCATCCCAGACACCCGAGGCATAACGGTTCAAAAAGCCCTGAAGAACCTCTTCACTCAGTTCGTCCTGGTCAGGCTGATCCAGCAAAAACAAGGGGATCGTCGAATCGTTCGGGTCTGCCGAAAACGACTCAATACGCTGTTCAAGCTTACTGAGACAGATATAACGCCCACGACCTTTCGCCAACGCGTAATTAAAATCAATACCAGAGTGCTTGGCGAGTTCAGGCAAATCCTTTGTCAGAATCTGATCCTGCAAGGCTGTTGTGGCTGTTGAAACAATGAGTTTTCGATCCTGGGCAATCGCCATTGGCAAGGTAGCAATGCAATAGCCGAGCGTCTTTCCTGTTCCCGTTCCCGCCTCGACAACACAGGTTGCTGGCTCACTGCTTCGCAGACCCTCAGCATTAGTTGTGATGCTTCCCAAATACTTGGCAATTTCGGCGATCATCAACCGCTGTCCATAACGCGGCCGAAACCCTTCCCTGCCCGTAAACTTGCTGTAACTACCTTGTATCAAGGCTTTTTGTTCTTCACTCAACATATGACTGTAGGATCAATACCCGAAACTAAAAACACTTAACTCTGCCCGACAGCCTCAATACTTGATACAAGTATGGAAATTACCTGATCGCAGACCATATAATCATAGAGCCGCGGAGTTTAGCAGAGATTGCATTTCGGCAGTATCTGAGAATTTCCCATGATAATAAGTAAAGAAGTACGGAGCTCGCGATGCATTTTGACCTGACTGAAGATCAAGTCGCCTTTCAAGACACTGCCAACCGCTTTGCGCAGGAATTTCTATCCCCGAATGCAAAAGAGTGGGATGAAAATGAAGTTTTCCCCAAGGAAGTATTCAAAGAAGCCGGCAAACTGGGCTTTATGGCAATGTACATTCCTGAGGAACATCATGGCATCGGCATTTCCCGCCTGGATGCCGCCCTGATCATGGAGCAACTTGCGACGGGTTGCACCTCAACAGCTGCTTTCGTCAGCATTCATAACATGGCATTCAAGATGCTGAGTAAATATGGCCAGCAAGCACTTATCGACGAGTGGGCTGAAAGCCTTGCCTCCGGAGAAAAACTCGCAAGCTACTGTTTAACTGAGCCGGGGGCTGGTTCTGATGCAGCCTCGTTGAGCACCAAAGCAGTAAAAGAAGGTGATGAGTATGTTGTGTCCGGCAGCAAGGTCTTTATTTCCGGAGCAGGTTCAACCGACCTGCTAGTCACCATGGTACGTACCGGCGAACCCGGAGCGAAAGGCGTCAGCTGTCTTGCAATTCCGGCCGACGCAGAAGGCATCAGTTATGGCAAAAAGGAACAAAAACTTGGCTGGAACAGTCAGCCAACCCGTCAAATCACCTTTGATAATGTAAGAGTACCCTCCTCCAATCTCCTTGCGCAGGAGGGTATGGGTTTCAAACTTGCGATGGAAGGACTTGATGGCGGACGAATCAATATAGCCGCCTGCTCGACAGGAACTGCGATCGCAGCATTAAACGCCGCAACGCAATACGCAAAAGAAAGAAAGCAGTTTGGTCAGGCGATTGCCGATTTTCAGACGACCCAAATGAAGCTTGCAGACATGCTCACCGATCTCACCGCGGCAAAACAAATGATTCGCCTGGCAGCATTTAAACTCGATCAGCAAGACCCGGAAAGAAGTGCTTATTGTGCGATGGCAAAGCGCTTCGCAACCGATGTATGTTTTGAGCTTTGCGATCAGGCGCTGCAGATTCATGGTGGCTATGGTTACATCAAAGAGTATCCTGTAGAGCGTTTCTTCCGTGATACGCGCGTTCATAGAATACTTGAAGGTACGAACGAGGTTATGCGTATGATCATCGCGCGTCGACTTCTAAATGATCCAAACCTTACCCTCATCCAACACTAAAATCTTCAGGAACAAAAATGACCATCGAAAGTCCTACTCCACTCATCGAAGCAACGCAGAATGGTGCAGTGTTACAGATCACCATCAATAATCCACCAGCGAACACCTGGACAATGGAAAGCCTTAATGGCTTGAAAAGCGTGGTCGACAGGGCCAGTGCGGAAAACTCCATCGTTGCAATAGTTATTCATGGTCAGGGAGAGAAATTCTTTTCCGCCGGTGCCGACCTGAAGCAGTTTGCCAGCGGCGATAAAGCCGCCTCTAAAGAGGTAGCAGACGCTTTTGGAGAGGCTTTTGAAGCACTTGCTAACTTTGAAGGTGTCACGATTGCGGCAATCAACGGCTACGCAATGGGTGGCGGTCTCGAATGCGCTTTGGCTTGCGATATCCGCATCGCAGAGACACAGGCACAACTCGCCCTTCCGGAAGCAAAAGTCGGTTTACTGCCTTGCGCTGGAGGAACTCAGAGACTGTCGTGGCTAGTTGGCGAGGCATGGGCGTCGCGCATCATTTTACTTGGCGAACGTATCGGCGCAGACACAGCAGAACGCATCGGACTAACCCAGCAAACCACCGCAACTGGCGAAAGCCTTGCTCGTGCACTGGAGATGGCACAACAAGTTTCCCAGCAAAGCCCCGATGCGGTTCGTGCCTGCAAGCGATTGATTAAGGCGCCGAGAGAGCGAGCTATTGCTCAAGGTCTCAAGGACGAACGCAGCGAATTTATTGATCTAATCGGAGACACTAACCAACTTGAAGGCACGAATGCGTTTCTCGAAAAACGCGCCCCTTCATGGTCTTAAAACTATTTCGCTAACACTCTGCATTAGGCACACGCAATGACAAAACAATCGAGCCAGATACTCGTCGAAGAACTCTCATCCAAAAAAGGGAAAGTCGGCCACTTAACGCTGAACGCACCGAAGGCATTGAATAGCCTGAGTCTTGAAATGATTCAGGCGACATACCAACAGCTAAAAGCATGGAAGGATGACGAGTCTATCGCCTGTGTACTGCTAGACGGCGCGGGTGATAAAGCATTCTGTGCAGGCGGCGATGTTCAGCAACTTTATCAATCTGCTGTCGATAATCCCGGCGGGCCTTGCGATTACGCGGAGCAGTTTTTCGTTGAGGAGTATCAACTGGACTACCTGATTCACAGCTATCCCAAACCCGTCATTTGTGTTGGCGCAGGCATCGTGATGGGCGGCGGGCTCGGTTTAATGCAGGGCGCCAGCCACAAGGTTGTATCGGCCAGCAGCAGAATCGCCATGCCTGAAATCACCATCGGGCTCTTTCCGGATGTCGGTGCGACCCGCTTCCTGAATGATCTCCCCCAGGGTCTAGGGTTATTCTTCGCGCTAACAGGCGCGAGCATCAATGCCAGTGATGCGATTAACCTGGGCATGGCTAATTACTTCCTCGAAGACTCCGACATCGAGACAATAGGTTCAAAACTAAAAGGCATCACCTGGACGAAAGACCCTGAAAAAAACGCCCAACGCATCAATGAGTTGCTGTCCGATATGGCGCTATCCGAAGAAGCGCGTTTGCAAAAAGTCCACTCCGAACTCGTCCTCTGCCGGGATCAGATTGAAGATGCGTGCCGCAGTGGTGCTTTGGGTGATGTTATCAGCGCGCTGACTGCAATCGATAACGATAGCGTTTGGCTGGGTAAAGCTATCAAAACAATGCAGCATGGCTCTCCACTTTCGGCGCTAATGATTTTTGAGCAGCTTCGTCGTCATCGCTACGTAACACAGAAAGAAGCGTTTGAAGTAGATCTGGTGCTTGCAACAAACATGGTACGTTATCCCGAGTTTGCCGAGGGCGTTCGCGCCTTGTTAATCGACAAGGACAAGAAACCCAAATGGGCCTTTAAGCACTTCAGCCATGTTCCGGCATCCGTCATGGAGTCCTTCTTCACCCCTCCCTGGGAAGTAAACCCTCTGAGTGGACGCCTCTAGAGAAGCAGAATTACCTGTATTACGCACTTAAACGAGAAAAATAATTATTGGAGTGAGAGATATGAAAACCGTCGCATTTATCGGCTTGGGCAATATGGGCGGGCCAATGGCCGCAAACCTGATCAAAGCTGGATTTTCAGTTCGGGTTTTTGATCTCGTTGAAGCCAATGTCCAACAACTCGTGGATCAAGGTGCTTACGGCGCAAAAAGCGCAGAAGACACGGTTGAGTGCGCTGACATCCTGATCACCATGCTACCGGCTGGAAAACACGTTGCCGGCTTGCTGACAGGATCTGAAGGTCTCATTGGAAAGCTTCCCAATAAAAACACTTTAGTCATCGACAGCTCGACAATAGATGCAGAAACCAGCCGCGCGGTGCATGCTGAGGCAAGAGAAAAAGGTCAGCTATTTCTTGATGCGCCTGTATCTGGAGGTGTTGCCGCGGCGACTGCCGGTACTCTCAGTTTTATGTGCGGTGGTAGCGACGAAGCGTTTGCTGCAGCAAAAGCACCTCTCAGCGCAATGGGCGCCAATCTGTTTCATGCTGGGCCAGATGGTGCCGGTCAGGTCGCGAAAATGTGTAATAACATGCTACTGGCTATACACATGATCGGCACGAGCGAAGCGCTCAAGCTTGGCGAAAAAAATGGCGTCGATGCATCTGTGCTCTCAGAGATCATGATGGCAAGCTCCGGTAAAAACTGGAGTTTGGAAAAGTACAATCCTTATCCGGGAGTGATGCCAGCCAGCCCTGCATCAAACGACTATAAGCCGGGTTTTATGGTGGATTTGATGACCAAGGATCTAGGGCTCGCGATGGACAATGCGCAAAGCTGTGATAGTGCTACACCTCTCGGCGCTTTGGCATATGATCTTTATAAACAAAAGCAAGCGAGTGGCGACGGTGGGCGAGACTTTTCGAGCATTATTGAGTTAATTGGATCGCTTTCCCGACCGAATAGCTAATGCCTCTTAATGCACCAAAAGGAAGTCGGTTTAATGCACATCAAAAAGCTGCCCAAAACCATCATAGCGTTTGCCATAACGCTTTTACTGGCTTCAATGGCAGTACCATCATTTGGCGATGAACTCTTCCTTGAATCCCATGCTATCGCCCTATACGGCGAACCAAAGTATAAAGAAGGCTTTGAGTCTTTTGACTGGGTAAATCCCGAAGCACCAAAGGGTGGTCAACTCCGCTTAATGGGCTTTGGCACTTTTGACTCGACCAACCCTTACACCCTCAAAGGCACGAGTCCATTCAACACACCTGGCATGTTCATGTATGGATTCTCCGAACTCAATGAAACCTTGATGGTTGGCACCGGAAGCTATTCACCATCGGCAGACGAGGCACAATCGGCTTATGGTTTGCTTGCAGAGCGCATTCGCTACGCTCGAGATTTTAGCTGGGTCGAATACGACTTGAGACCGAACGCATTTTTCCACGATGGGCATGTGATTGATGCCGGCGATGTGGTCTTTTCGTTCAACACCTTGATCGAACAGGGTCATCCACGCTTTCAACAAAGCCTGCTCGACGTAGACAGCGTTGAAGCAATAACGGATCGCACGGTGCGCTTTAATCTTAAGGAAGGCGCAGGAAAACCGGCAATATTTCGAACCGGCGAACTACCCGTGCTACCCGAACACTTTTGGAAAGATAAGGATTTCGAAAGCTCTTCAGATGTTATTCCCTTGCTCAGCGGCCCCTATAAAATCGGAAAAGTAGACGTCGGCTCAAACATTCACTTTGAGCGCGTACCGGAATTTTGGGGGAAAGACCTGAATGTGTACCAGGGCAGATACAACTTCGATATCATCAGTATCGATTTTTACCGTGATCAAGCCGTCGCCTTTGAAGCGTTTAAATCCGACGAGTTTGATATTTTTTATGACTACACGGCAAAAAACTGGGCTCTCGCGTACGATTTTCCGGCCTTGAATGATGGTAAAGTGAGTAAGGAAGAGATCCCCCACAGTATTCCCGCCGGCACACAGGGATTCTTCTTTAATACTCGGAAAACCATGTTTCAGGATCGGCGCGTAAGACAGGCAATATCGGTGCTGTTCGACTTTGAATGGATTAATGC
>DAITOW010000091.1:0-9898 GCA_036833965.1 Oleiphilaceae bacterium | reverse complement strand
CCTGCGGGGAGTAGTTAAGCATCCAGATCCTGCAGTGCCTGAGTGCTGACGCATTTGGTGTTTTGGAGTTAACACAGATATTTGATACCAAACAGTCGGGCATGAGCCACCATCTAAAGGTGCTGAGCAAGGCCGGACTGGTTGAAGCACAGCGCGAAGGCAACTCAATTTTTTACCGTCGCCCTATCCAGAAGCAGCGTGGCGTAGAGTTTCTGGTTGCTTCGCAGCTCTTTGCAATGCTTGACCTTCTGCCTCTGCACCCGGATATAGAAAAGCGGATGCAGGAGATTCGACATCAACGCGCCCAGCAGTCGCAGGCTTTTTTTAATCGCAATACAGAACGCTTCGCTGAGCAGCAAGAACTGATTTGCGATCACGACCAATACGCACAAACAAGTTTTGATTTGCTACAAACCTGCATCGGTGGTTCCAATTCGCGCATTCTTGAGGTTGGTCCCGGTGAAGGTCGTTTTCTGAGCATGCTTGCCGGTTATTACCGGCAGGTGGATGCAATTGATACCTCAAAGCAAATGCTTGCTAAAGCCCAAAGGCGGTGCCAGGAAGAGAAGCTCAAGAATGTTGAGCTCATTCATGGACAGGCCAGCGATCTAATTCGCAAAGAAGCCAAGTACTCCGGCATTGTAATGAATATGGTGCTGCACCATGTTCCGGCGCCAGCGCAGTTATTTCAGGAATGTGCGCAACTCATCCAGCCCGACGGTGCACTGATTATTTGCGACCTCTCCCATCATAATCAGGATTGGACGAAAGAAAACTGCGGCGACCTTTGGTTAGGTTTCGAAACAGAAGAATTAACAAACTGGGCAGAATCTGCCGGGTTTAATGAAGACGAATCGGTGTTTATCGGACTCAGGAATGGTTTCCAGATTCAGGTACACCGTTATATCAAACGCTAGTGTTGGCACATTGCCTATATCAATAAAGGAACGTTTAGCATGAGTGAATACAGTATTTTTACTTCAGAGTCGGTATCTGAAGGTCATCCGGATAAAGTTGCAGACCAGATTTCCGACGCGGTACTGGACGCAATTATTGCACGTGACCCGCATGCACGTGTGGCAGTTGAAACACTCGTTAAAACTGGTATGGCCATTATCGCCGGAGAAGTCACCACCTCTTGCTACGTTGATCTGGAAGACATCGTTCGCGGTGTGATCAAAGGCATCGGCTACAACAGTTCTGACGTTGGCTTTGACGGTGAAACCTGTGCGGTATTAAACGGCATCGGCAAACAATCGGTCGACATCAATATGGGCGTTGATCGCGTCAAACCCGAAGATCAAGGCGCTGGTGATCAAGGCCTGATGTTCGGTTATGCGACCAATGAAACGCCAACACTGATGCCTGCACCGGTTTACTACTCTCACCTTTTGGTACAGCGTCAGTCTGAAATGCGTCGCAACGGCACCCTGCCCTGGTTGCGTCCGGATGCGAAATCGCAGGTGACAATTAACTATGAAGGCGACACGCCACGCGTTGACGCGGTGGTACTTTCAACCCAGCACGACCCGTCTATCTCGCTGGAAGATCTGCGTGCTGCAGTACTTGAAAACATTATCAAGCCTGTGCTGCCAGCAGAGTGGCTGCATGAAGGTACGCTCTATCACATCAACCCAACCGGCAACTTCGTTATTGGTGGCCCGGTGGGTGATGCAGGCCTAACCGGTCGAAAAATCATTGTAGACACCTATGGTGGCATGGCTCGTCACGGTGGTGGCGCGTTCTCGGGCAAAGATCCGTCAAAGGTTGACCGCTCAGCCGCATACTATGGCCGCTATGTAGCGAAAAACGTCGTCGCGGCAGGCCTTGCTGATCGCTGTGAAATTCAGGTTTCTTACGCGATCGGTGTAGCAGAACCAACCTCGGTTTCTGTGAATACCTTCGGAACAGGAAAAATCTCTGACCGCGAGTTGGCGAAAGTTATTCGGGAAGTTTTCGATCTGCGCCCCTATGCGATCCAAACTCAACTAGACTTGCTCAACCCGATGTACCAAATCACCGCTGCTTACGGCCACTTTGGTCGTGAGCCGCAAGAAGTGACTTACGAGTATGTTGAACACGGCGAAACCAAGAGCAAGACATTCACAGCCTTCACTTGGGAAAAAACGGATCGCGTTGAAGAATTGAAAGCGGCCGCAGGTATTTAATCTCGAATTAGTCATTCCCGCGAAGGCGGGAATCCATAGTTATTTACCGGTAAAACATAGATTCCCGCCTTCGCGGGAATGACAGTATCAAATTAAGAGGATAAAGCGATGAGCTTTACAGATTACAAAGTTGCAGACATTAACCTGGCCGACTGGGGCCGCAAGGAAATCGACATCGCAGAAGGCGAAATGCCGGCATTGATGGCGCTTCGTCGCAAGTACAAGGCCGACCAACCGCTTGCGGGCGCGAAAATCATGGGGTGTATCCACATGACAATTCAAACTGCCGTGTTGATCGAGACATTGGTTGATCTGGGCGCAGAAGTTCGTTGGTCGTCATGCAACATCTTCTCTACACAAGACCATGCAGCAGCAGCGATCGCTGCGGCAGGCATTCCTGTCTTTGCTTGGAAAGGCGAAACAGAAGAAGAGTTTTTGTGGTGTATCGAGCAAACCATCCTTTCTGAAAAAGACGGTTCAGAAGTATGGGATGCCAATATCATTCTGGATGACGGTGGCGATCTCACTGAGATGGTACACAGCAAATACCCTGATCTTCTTAACGACATTCATGGTATTTCTGAAGAAACAACAACTGGTGTACACCGTTTGCTTGAGATGCTCGAGGCAGGCACGCTTAAGGTTCCTGCAATCAACGTAAACGACGCCGTGACCAAGTCCAAGAACGACAACAAATACGGTTGCCGCCACTCTCTTAACGACGCGATCAAGCGCGGCACTGACCACCTGCTTTCAGGCAAAAAAGCCCTCGTTATCGGTTATGGTGACGTTGGTAAGGGTTCAGCAGCATCACTTCGTCAGGAAGGCATGATCGTTAAAGTGACCGAGATCGATCCAATTTGTGCGATGCAGGCATGTATGGATGGTTTCGAGGTGGTTTCTCCATACATTAACGGCGAGAACACAGGGCAGCCCGACTGCGTCGATAAGGACTTGCTCGGCAAAACAGATTTAATTGTCACCACCACAGGTAACACGAACGTTTGTGATGCAAACATGCTGCAAGCACTTAAGTCTGGCGCCGTGGTTTGTAACATCGGTCACTTCGATAATGAAATCGATACCGCTTACATGCGCGCTAACTGGGAGTGGGATGAGGTTAAGCCACAGGTACACAAGATCTACCGTGACAAAGCCGCGAACGATCACCTGATTCTCCTTGCTGAAGGTCGTCTGGTGAATTTGGGGAATGCAACGGGCCACCCTAGCCGCATCATGGATGGTTCTTTTGCTAACCAAGTGTTGGCTCAGATCTATCTTTGGGAAGCGAAGTTCGCGGATCTTCCAGCCGAAGAGAAGCCAGCAAATGTTTATGTTAAGGTGCTTCCGAAGAAACTTGATGAAGAAGTTGCGAAAGACATGGTTGAGGGCTTTGGTGGCGTATTGACCAAACTTACGCAAGTTCAGGCAGAATACATCAATGTACCTGTTGACGGCCCGTACAAGCCAGAGTCATACAAGTACTAAGTCGGTTGACCGATGCCGGAGCATGATTGCTCCGGCATAACAAAATCACGGAAACATAAATGGAAACCCAAAAACAGTTTAAGCGACGTTTCAGCTTTGAATTCTTCCCTCCCAAAACCGAGGAAGGAAAGGAAAAGCTGCAGATCGTGCGTGACGAGCTAGCGCGCAGAAAACCGGACTTTTTCTCGGTGACCTACGGGGCCGGCGGTTCAACGCAAGCGCGCACTATCGACACCGTTTTGCATTTTCAGGATCAGGGCATTTCAACAGCCCCTCACCTGTCTTGCGTTGGTTCAACCAGGGAAGAAATAGCGAAGCTTCTAGACCTCTATCAGGAGCATGCTGTTAATCGTATCGTTGCACTTAGAGGCGATTTACCTTCAGGTATGGGCGGCTCGACCGGTGAATTGAAGTATGCAAATGAGTTGGTCGCATTTATTCGTGAGCACAGCGGCGACCACTTCAATATTGAAGTAGCAGCCTACCCAGAGTTCCATCCTCAGGCGCCAAGCGCAGAAGCGGACTTGCTCAACTTCAAGCGTAAAGTGGATGCGGGTGCGAATAGTGCGATTACGCAGTATTTTTATAATCCGGACGCCTATTTTTACTTTATCGACCGTATCGAAGCGCTTGGTATCAATATCCCTGTCGTTCCGGGTGTTATGCCAATCACTAACTACTCCAATCTGATGCGGTTCAGTGAAATGTGTGGCGCGGAAATTCCTCGGTGGGTACGCAAGCAACTTGAAGCATATGGCGATGACAAAGAGAGCATCCTGAAGTTCGGTGAAGAAGTCGTAACCCGCATGTGCGAGACACTTCTTGCGGCAGGCGTGCCAGGCATACATTTCTATAGTATGAATCAGGCGGCACCCTCGTTGAAAATCTGGGACAATCTCGGTTTGAGCGACAAGGAAAAAATCAAATTCTAACGAATTACAGTTGATTCCCATCAAGCACAATGGCTTGCCCTATCCAGGCAGGCCATTTTTTTTGCCCAGGCGCTTTTACTCGCGTTTCAATCCCACCATAATCTGCATAGTTAATCAGCGAATCACTAGCAACCTCAGCCTTACCAGAGGCAGAGGTATCCAAGGAGATGGCGTGGGTCAAGATATTGATAAAACCCGTTTTAGTGACGAAGACTATGTCCAATTTCGTCACGCATTAAATGACAATCTGAAGACCTTTCGTTCATTACTGTCACAGCCTGGTTTTGGCGAGGGTGAACAATCTTACGGTTCAGAGCTTGAGTTATATATTCTTGACCAGAATGCCTACCCTAAGCCGATTAACGAAAGGATTCTGCAGGACGCACAGGACAAGCAGCTTACGCTCGAGCTTAATCAGTTCAATCTCGAATACAACTTCCTGCCACTGATAAAAGAAACCTCACCCTTCAGCAAGATGGCCGAGCAAATGCACTCGGCCCTTTCATTTTTGGATAAGGTCAGTGCGAAGCACGACAGTCGGGTTGTGCCTATTGGCATACTTCCTACACTCAGAAAATCCGACATGGGGCGCGATGCGATAACGAACGTGACACGCTATCATGTGCTTGCAGATGCACTGCGCTCCAAACGGGGAGAAGATTTCCAAATACACATCGAGGGCCAGGATGCTCTGGAGATGACATGGAGCGATGTATCGCCCGAAGGTGCCAACACTTCTTTTCAATTTCATTATCGGGTGTCACCAACCGAGTTTGCCGGTAGTTACAACGCCGCTCAGCTTGCTGCACCGCTGGCCCTTGCACTCGCCGCCAACTCACCCTTTTTCCTCGGCCACAGACTATGGCAGGAAACGCGGATTGCTCTGTTCAAGCAGTCAATTGATTATCGGCTTGAGGATGCGCTGGACAAACATCTTCCTTCACGCGTGCTGTATGGCCTGGGTTGGGTTCGCAAAAGCATTTACGAACTCTTGGCCGAGAGCGTGTACCTGTTTGAGCCAATCCTTCCGATTCTTTCCGGCATAGATTCAGGCGCGCAGTTAAGAGCAGGCGTAACGCCTGATCTCAATGAACTTCGCTTACATCAGGGCAGCGTCTGGAGCTGGAACAGACCGATATATGATCCACATGATGGTGGACACTTGCGTATAGAGACTCGCGCATTCCCGGCAGGACCAACTCCCGCCAACATGGCAGCCATTGCAGCTCTGATGAGCGGATTCATGAAAGGCTTACTGCCAATCATCGATGAACTCATCGCTGGCCTGCCGTTCCGTTATGCAGAACAGAACTTCTATCGAGCAGCCAAGTATGGGTTGAACGCCAAACTTTTCTGGCCAAATCTTAAAAGCGGCATCCTCGAAGAACGACCCGTGACCGAGATTGTACAGGCATTACTGCCTTTAGCGCGCGAGGGTCTGGGACGGCTTGGCGTTGATCCGGCGGAGATTGGCACTCAACTTGGAATAATCAGCGACAGCCTGAATGCACAAATGAATGGAGCACGCTGGCAGCGCAAAGTATTCCAGCAACTGATCGAACACACTGACGAAGAAACAGCTTTAAAAGAGTTGGTAGAACTTTATTACCAACAGTATCAACAAGGTAAACCCGTGCATGACTGGAGCCTGAAGATTTGACTACCCGACAAGCACCCACAACGTTAAAGCGTATTACTTGGCCAGCCAATGGCGAAAACAGCATATTGAGCGACTCGCCGGAAGAGTTTTTGAAAAATCTTGGCGGGGCAACAGCGATCTTTCTTGAAGGCGAGAACACCTCTGCGACCCGTGTTTTATGCACCCTGCTTCACGGCAACGAACCCTCGGGAGTCCGCGCGGTTCATGACTATTTAAAATCCGGACGAAGACCGTGCACCAACACTGTCTTTATCCTCGCATCAGTCGAGGCCGCCACCACCGAACCTTATTTCAGTAACCGTATGCTGCCCGGAAAACGCGATTTAAATCGTTGTTTCCACGCCCCATTTGAAGACGAGCAAGGCCTGCTTGCAAAGCAGATTTTAGATCTTATTCACGAGCTGAAGCCGGAGTGTGTAATCGATATGCACAACACGTCCGGATCAGGGCCTGCGTTCGGAGTTTCAATCAAGGAAGATCATTTACACATCGCCCTGACCTCACTGTTTACTAACGATCTTATTGTGACGGACCTGCGTCTTGGTGCATTGATGGAACTAAGTGAACGCGATGTACCGACAGTCACCATAGAGTGTGGTGGCGCACATGACCATTCCTCTCAAATTATCGCCCAGGAGGGTTTGCAACGCCTGCTATCCGCCAAGACCATTTTTGAGAACAGCGGCGAGACGTATCCTGTAAAAATCTACCACAACCCGATACGCCTTGAGACGCTTGGCGAGGGTGAAGTGGCATACGGCGAGGACACTATTGGTAATGCAGTCATTGTGTTACCGCAGCAAGCTGAGAAGTTCAACTATGGCACCCTGACGAAGGATGAATGCATTGGTCAACTTGGAACAAACGGCCTGAGCGCCCTGTCTGCAAAAGACCATTTGGGTAACGAACGCCTGAATGAATTTTTTGAAGCGCGCGATGGATGTCTGTATCCGATTCATCCATTGAAAGTATTTATGGTGACCAACAATCCATTTATCGCACGCACTGACTGCCTGTTTTATTTTATTGGTGAGCAACATTAATGCAGGATCTGAAGCAAATTGGGAAAGGAGCTTCTTGATTTTTTACAGTAGAATGCAAGGCTGAATTCACGGTATTTTTCTCAATCTCTGGCACTTGGACCGATATGCGCATCCCGAATATTTACACGGAATCCCTACTGAGTACGAACTCGGACGTCGAGCTCGATGCCAATGCAGCGCAACACATCGCGAAGGTGTTGCGCATGAAAAAGGGCTTTAAACTCAAACTCTTTAATGGCGATGGTTTCTATTACGATGCAGAGTTGACCGAAGTGGATCGTCGTAGCGTTCGCGCTGCAATAACGGAACGCAGTAGTTGCGAAACCGAATCAAAACTCGAAACGCATTTGGCGATCGTTGTGTCTCGGGGCGACCGAATGGATTATGCCATCCAAAAGGCGACAGAACTTGGCATCAATTCCATCTTGCCGCTCACCAGTGAGCGCTGCGAGGTAAAGCTTAGTGATGAGCGTGAGGACAAACGTCTGAAGCGCTGGCAACAAGTAGCGATCAGTGCGTGCGAGCAATGCGGTCGAGCGCGTGTTCCGACAATCCACGCCATTCAGACCCTGGAAGAGTTTATTTCCGACCCGCAGATCAATGCCTCCCTGAAACTAGTGCTCCACCATAGAGACACTCAGGATTTGAGTTCTATCTCGCCTCCACCAACCTCTGTCTGTATGCTTATCGGGCCGGAAGGCGGATTGACTAGTGATGAGATTGACGCGGCCAGAAATCGGGACTTTAAAGCCTGCACGTTGGGGCCGAGAGTATTCCGAACCGAAACGGCGCCCGTAGCTGCGCTAAGTGTCCTGCAGTGGCTCTGGGGAGACTTCCAATAAACCCGAAAAGTCTTGCTACAACACATCCAAAACGGGTTCAATTCGGTAAAGCATAAAGCCTTGAACACATTACAACTTAAACAACCAGGTTCCTAAATGGCCCGCACACTTCTCCGCAAATGGCGTTACCCTCTCATTATCGTAGGCATCAGCGTCTTGATCATCGCGCTTCTGATGTCGACCAAACCGGAAGCGCCCAAACAACCGAGCAAAGAAAAGTCCTGGCAAGTTAGTGCCGTCACAGCACAACGCATTGATGCCAGCCCCGAGGTCGAACTATACGCTAATACCGAATCACCACATGCAGCCAAACTCAGCACCACGATTGCCAGTGATGTAGTCGCCCTGCACGCCCTGCCCGGTCAAAGTATCGCCAAAGGAGATCTGATCATTGAGTTGGATAACACCGATGCAAGCATCGCATTGATGCAGGCCGAAGCCGATCTCTCCGAACTTCATGCGGCTATAGAATCAGAACATATTCGCTTTGAGAGCGACCAACGAGCCTTAAAAAGCGAACAGCGTATGCTTGAGATTTCGAAAGATGCTCTTGATCGTCAAAACAAACTTCAGGCATCCAACCTTGTGGCTAAAGAGCGCATCGATACTGCCGAATCGGCAGCAGCGCAAGCGGAATTGATGATTGCCGCGCGTGAGCAAAGCATCAAGGATCACCCTTCCCGACTAAAACGTCTTAAAGCAGGTCTACAAAGAGCCAAGGCGCGGCTGCAAGCTGCGAGACGGGACATGGAGAGAACATCTATTCGAGCCCCGTTCGATGCGCACGTTACCGAGGTACATGTTGCACCTGGAGATCGCGTGCAGCCCGGCCAAACGCTTGTCGAGGTCTTTGATCCGACACGCGTTGAATTACGGGTACAAATACCGAACAACATGGTCGGCGAAGTAGAAGCCGCACTGGCGAAAGACGGCGAGGTCACTGCGAGAAGTGGTGACAAGCGTTATAAGGTCGACCGCCTCTCGCTCGCCAGCAGTCAACAGCATGGCGGACGTGATGCATGGTTGATTCCTGTAATAGAAGACCGCACTCAGGCGCTGAACAAAAGCCTGCGGGTCATTCTTGAGCTTCCAAA
Organism: Oleiphilaceae bacterium; assembly: GCA_036833965.1. GTDB lineage: Bacteria > Pseudomonadota > Gammaproteobacteria > Pseudomonadales > Oleiphilaceae > PZPK01. The sequence goes on along the minus strand of DAITOW010000091.1, from coordinate 671 downwards.
ACACAAAGATGTGATTGCCCTTCCCATCTCGTCAATTTACGGAACCAATGGCGTTTTCCGAGTCAACGATGGCAGGCTGGAGTCGCTCACCGTATCGCCAGTGGGTTATCAATACCAGCAAGGCAAAGCGGACAAAGTATTAGTGATTGCCGAAGCAATTAATGATGGCGAAAAGATCATTACCACGCAGCTTCCCAAAGCCATCAACGGGCTTAAAGTCACTGTGCAGGACGAAAGCAAATGACGATGGATACGGGCAAGCATAGGGACGACTTATTAGGTCGATTCGCCAAGCACCGTGTTGCTGCAAACCTGCTGATGCTGATTATGCTCATTGCGGGTGCCGTTGCACTCGCTCGCCTGAATACGCAATTCCTGCCTACCTTTGAGCCAGATTACATCACAGTGCGTGTTATATGGCCGGGAGCAAGTGCGGAAGACGTTGCGCGCTCGATTGTCACCCCTCTCGAGCAGGAGCTGCGTTCGCTGGACTACGTTAAGGAAATGAAGTCTACCTCGTATCAGAGCAGCGCGGTCATTAGCCTGGAGTACGATGAAGGCACCGACATGGGACTCGCTCTGGATCAGGTGAAAGAACATGTGTCGTTAGTGCGCAATCTGCCGTCCGATGCTGAAGAGCCAGAAATCTCGAAAGTTGTGCTCAACGAAGA
>DAITOW010000090.1:0-9975 GCA_036833965.1 Oleiphilaceae bacterium | reverse complement strand
GGTGGCGGAGGCGGCGGGGTTGCCTCGGACGGAAACAATGCCGACAACGGCGGAGACAATTCTGGCAGTGACACCAACCCACCAGATACAAGCAACCCGGAAGTAACCTACTTAACTGGTACGTTTGTCGATAGTCCAGTTACGGGGCTCAGGTATAGCACCCCGACTCTTTCAGGTCTGACCGACTCCGAAGGTCGGTTCCGTTACAATGCGGGCGAAAAAGTCACCTTTAGTGTTGGTGGAACGATACTGGGAACAGCGTTTGGTTCCGATGAAGTAAACCCTTTTAGCTTGTTTGGTGTTCTCCCTCCTAACAAAGAGCAACTTATTGTATCTGCACTTCAGGACGACTCGTCCGTGAGGACGCTGGATAAAGCACTCAACATTGCTACTCTGCTTCAGAATCTGGATGTGGACAATGATCCAGGCAATGGAATCAACCTGGGCGATGCGGACAACATCCTGAGTGACACCAACATCAATTTCACGAAGTTTAAGGCAATCAACTTTGTCACAGCGGCGAAATTGAGTGAACTCAGAAAAACTGTTGGTTTGGGTGCTGAAACCCGAAGTCTAAAAGCAAGCGCAGAACATCTATATGCGTCTCTTCAAGTTGAAATTGAAGCCTCGAACATCAGCAACGTCTCTGCGCAATCCGGATTGACCACGAAAACAAATACGAATTACGAATACGATGAAGATGGAAGAGTAACAAGGGAAGATATCGATGTTAATGGTGACGGCATCATTGATATTACGAAGACTTTTACCTACCAGAACGATCTATTGATAGAGACGACAAACTCCAAGCAACGCACTCACGAGTTTCTCGACTACAACTCTGCAGGCCTTATTACTCGAAGACTTACGCAGGATCTAGAGTTCGGGACGAGCACTGTCGAGACTTTTGTATATGAAGGTGACCTACTCACCCAATTTCAATACGACAAAGATGGTGACGGTAATAGCGACAAAATTGTGCATTACAGCTACAACAACCAGGGCAAACTGCTATCAACAGAGGCAGATCTGGATGGAGACGGCACCATTGATAGCGTGACTACAAATTCCTATTTTTCAGATGGGAAACACGCGACTTACAGCGAAGACAAAAACAATGATGGGGTTCCCAATCTTTTGATTGCTTATACATACGATATTGATGGCAATCGGAAGCTGTTTAATGTGCGAGTCAACGAAAATGCTCTACCAACTGAAACCAGTCTGTTCAGCTACACTGGCAAATATGTCAAAGAATACATGGTACTGGATAGCGAGTATCGTCTGAAGTTCAAGGAGAGCTATAGCTACGATAGCCAAGGCAGAAGAAAGAGCTTTAGAAAAGATACAAATGGCGATGGCACGGTTGACGTCGTTGGTCAATACAAACATGACCAACAGGGTAACCGGACTCTTGCCGTAGAAGACCGAAACGGGGATGGTCGTGCCGACAAAATCTGGAAACGCAACCTGAATAAAGTCTCCCTCTATCAGCCTTGGGATAAAATCTTTAAGCAGCTTTAACATTAAATTAGCAACAATCTTTTCGAAACTGCGCCCTCACGAATAATGAGGGCTATGCACTGCGCCTCAATCTTTGTACTATTATTCGTTAAGAGCGTTCTATTTTAATTAGACGCTCGTATAAAAACTCGAAATACCTGCGAATAGCTTCGCGTCTTTAAGGAAAACAATAAATGAGCACACGTTCCAAATTTTTAAAATTAGGTGCCGCTGCAGTTCTAGCTGGTACAGCCGGCCTTGTCAGCGCAGATACAATTAAGATCGCTTTAGCAGGCCCGGTAACAGGCCCTGTGGCACAGTATGGCGACATGCAAATGATCGGTTCCAAAATGGCCATCGAAAAAATTAATGCTGCTGGCGGCGTTAATGGCAACATGCTTGAAGGTATCGTTTATGACGATGCTTGCGACCCGAAACAAGCAGTTGCTGTAGCTAACAAAGTTGTTAACGATGGTATCAGCTTTGTTGTTGGCCACCTTTGTTCAAGCTCTACACAGCCAGCGTCCGACGTTTACGAAGATGAAGGCGTATTGATGGTAACAGCTGCATCAACTAGCCCTGACATCACCACTCGCGGTTATCAGATGGTTTTCCGAACGATTGGTCTGGATAGCCACCAGGGCCCAGTAGCAGGAAACTACATTGCAGACAAAGTTAAGCCTGCTAACGTTGCTGTCGTTCACGACAAACAACAGTACGGTGAAGGTATCGCTACTTCCGTAAAAGAGACGCTTGAAAGCAAAGGCGTTAATGTCGTTATGTTCGAAGGTATTACTTCCGGCGACAAAGATTTCTCTTCACTTATTGCAAAACTTCAAAAAGCGAATGTCGATTTCGTATACTACGGCGGCTATCATCCTGAACTTGGTCTAATCTTGCGACAATCTGCAGAGAAAGGTTTCAAAGCTCAATTTATGGGTCCGGAAGGTGTTGGCAACAACGACATCAACGCTATCGCTGGCGAAGCGTCTGAAGGTCTTTTGGTAACTTTACCACCAAGCTTTGACAAGAACCCTGCAAACGCAGACTTGGTTAAGTCGTTCAAAGACAAAGATCAGGATCCAAGTGGTGCGTTCGTTTTGACATCGTACTCCGCTGTTCAAGTAATGGCAGATGCAATGGCAAAAACCGGTGGCACCGATACTGATGCGATCCAAAAAGCAATGCGCGAAATGACGTTCAATACACCAACTGGTGAGATTGCATTTGACGAAAAAGGCGACTTGAAGAAGTTCGACTTTGTCGTTTATAACTGGCACGCAGACGGCTCAAAAACAGAAGCCAAATAAGTAGTTAATGCGTGTAAAATAATAAAACACCTGCCTTGGGCAGGTGTTTTTTTTGGTAATAAGGTAGGGAAAGATGCTTGAAGCGTTTTTGTATTTCATACAACAAATTCTGAACGGCCTCACTATTGGCAGCACCTACGCGCTAATAGCGATAGGCTACACAATGGTGTACGGAATCATTGGCATGATTAACTTCGCACACGGTGAAGTTTATATGATCGGCACATACATTAGCTTTGTAGTCATCGCTGGATTGAGCATGCTTGGCGTCGAGTTTGTACCGCTAATACTTGCCGCTGCATTGATTGTCGCCATCATTGTTTCCAGCTCATTTGGCTGGGCAATTGAGCGAACCGCTTACCGCCCTCTCCGCGGAGCAAATCGCCTAATCCCCTTGATCTCAGCGATCGGTATGTCGATTTTTCTCCAGAATTACGTTGTGTTAGCTCAAGGTGCACGCGACGTTGCCATTCCGCCGGTTATTACCGGAGGCTGGACTTTCGGAAGCGCCGATGGCTTCCAGGCTTCACTTTCCTACATGCAACTAATTATTTTTGTGATGACTTTTGTCTGCATGAGTGCGTTAACGCTCTTCATTTCCAAGTCTCGTCTTGGCCGTGCTTGCCGAGCAGTTGCTGAAGACTTGAAAATGGCGAATCTTTTGGGAATCAACACGAACCGAGTTATCTCGGCAACCTTCGTTATCGGTGCAGCTCTTGCAGCCGTTGCGGGTCTGTTGCTTGGTTTGTACTACGGAGTAGCGAACCCGCACATCGGCTTTATTGCGGGCCTCAAAGCATTTACTGCCGCGGTACTCGGCGGCATCGGAAGCATTCCCGGAGCAATGCTTGGTGGCATTATTCTGGGCCTGACAGAGAGTTTGACTGCCGCTTATATCAGTACCGAGTGGAAGGACGCGGTGTCCTTCAGTTTGTTGGTTCTGATCCTGCTATTTAAGCCAACCGGCTTACTCGGCAAACAAGAGGTGGAGAAAGTATAATGCGCGCTAACTTAAACCACGCTATTTTCTCGGCTGTCATCACTTTTATCGTCTCTTTCCCATTACTCGGCCTTAAGCTTGTAACCGGTGGAACGAGTATTTCAATTGAAGGCGCGGAAGCGGAGACCTTCACATACATAGCCGCTGCCGTTGCGATCGTATTTTTCTTCCAATTGTTCCGTGACAGCATTATGGGTGTGTTCAGCCACATCCCTACCCCAAAAGTTAATCACCTTTATAGCGACCTGCCTCAAGCGAAAAAGAATCATCTTGAAAAGTGGTTTACCATCGGCTTGATCGCACTGGCTATCGTATGGCCATTCTTCGTTAGCCGAGGCTCCATTGACCTGGCTACACTAGTGCTTATCTATGTCATGTTGGGTCTGGGTTTGAATATCGTTGTCGGCCTCGCCGGACTTCTGGATCTCGGTTACGTAGCGTTTTATGCAGTGGGCGCCTACAGCTATGCTCTGCTGTCTGAGTACTTCGGAATGTCGTTCTGGGTAGCCCTTCCGATAGGTGGCTTGATGGCAGCCTTGTTTGGATTCCTGCTTGGATTTCCGGTCTTACGCTTGCGTGGAGACTATCTTGCGATTGTGACGCTTGGATTTGGTGAAATCATCCGGATTATTCTTTTGAACAGCACGTCTGTCACTGGCGGTCCCAATGGTATCGGCAACATCGACAAACCAACGCTATTCGGTATGGAGTTTGGTCGTCGCGTCAAAGAAGAAGGCAACACCCTATTCCATGAAGTCATGGGAATCCCTTACGACAGCTCATACAAGGTTATCTTCTTGTATCTACTTGCAGTTGTTCTTGTTGTCTTCACGGTATTTGTAATCCGTCGTCTGGTACGCATGCCAGTCGGACGCGCATGGGAAGCCTTGCGTGAAGATGAAATTGCATGTCGTTCGCTAGGCATGAACAGAACAATCATCAAGTTATCCGCATTCACCATTGGCGCGGCATTTGCCGGTTTTGCCGGATGCTTCTTCGCAGCACGCCAGGGCTTTATTTCTCCCGAGTCGTTTACCTTCATAGAGTCAGCGATCATATTGGCAATCGTTGTCCTTGGCGGGATGGGCTCTCAGTTGGGCGTAATACTCGCAGCAATCGCAATGACAGTGCTGCCGGAAATCGCAAGGGAATTCCAGGAATACAGAATGTTGATGTTCGGATTGATGATGGTATTGATGATGGTTTGGCGCCCGCAAGGACTGTTGCCATCGAAACGTCCTCACATGGAGTTGGCAAATGACTAATCAAACTCTTCTCAATGTATCCGACCTTACGATGCAATTTGGCGGACTCCGTGCGGTAAACGGCGTCAATCTTAAAGTCGATGAAGGAGAAATTGTATCTATCATCGGACCGAATGGCGCAGGTAAAACAACCGTATTCAACTGTTTGAGCGGTTTCTACACCCCTACCTCAGGTGTCGTTGAGTTTATGGGCGAAGAAGTTCAAACACTACCTGACTTCAAAATATCGCTTAAAGGCATGGTGAGAACTTTCCAACACGTGCGTCTGTTCAACAACATGACCGTCATCGAGAACCTCTTGGTTGCGCAGCATCGACACGTTAACACCAACGTGTTTTCGGGCCTTTTCAAGACACCGTCTTACAAAAAAGCAGAAGAACGTGCGATGACACGGGCTAAATACTGGCTTGAAAAAGTTGGGCTTTTGGAAGTCGCTAACCGCGAGGCCGGTAACCTGTCATACGGCCAGCAGCGTCGACTTGAAATTGCACGCTGCATGGTGACAGAACCCAAACTATTGCTTCTGGACGAGCCTGCGGCAGGTCTGAACCCAAAGGAAACGAAGGATCTGGACAATCTGATCGTCTCTCTCAAAGAGGATTACCATGTATCTGTTCTCCTAATCGAACATGATATGAATCTGGTGATGGGCATTTCAGACAATATCTACGTTATTAACCAAGGAACCCCGCTTGCCTCTGGAACACCAGATCAAATCAAGGGTAACCCTGAAGTAATCAAAGCTTACTTGGGAGAGGTGTGATGCTCCGCTTAGACAACGTACATACCTACTATGGAAAGATTCAGGCGCTGAACGGCGTATCGCTCAATGTTCAGGAAGGCGAGATTGTTACACTTATCGGTGCAAACGGAGCAGGAAAATCAACGCTTTTGATGACAGTGTGTGGTGATCCGCGAGCATCCGAGGGCAAGATTGAATTCCGCGGCAAAGACATTACCCAAGCAGAAACATCCGACATTATGCGCAGCGGTTTGGCTGTCGTGCCGGAAGGTCGACGCATCTTTTCAGGATTAACCGTTGAAGAAAACCTTCACATGGGCGGCTTTTTCGAGTCCAAAGAAAGCATCGAAGAATCCATGGAATATGTGCTCGGCTTGTTCCCTCGCCTGAAAGAACGTTATGCGCAACGTGGAGGCACAATGTCCGGCGGCGAGCAGCAAATGCTAGCGATCGGTCGTGCACTGATGAGCAAACCAAAAATGTTATTTTTGGATGAACCTTCTCTCGGCCTTGCCCCAATTATCATCAATCAGATCTTTGAGATCATTGAGCAACTGCGCGATCAGGGTATGACCATCTTTTTGGTCGAGCAAAACGCAAATCAGGCGCTTAAACTCGCCGATCGTGGCTATGTTCTGGAGAATGGCAACATCGTTCTGCAAGATACAGGCGATAATCTGCTCGTCAACGACGAGGTAAAGAAAGCGTATCTAGGTGGTTAACTTCCCCCACTCCTTCCGCAAGGCAGCCATTGGCTGCCTTTTTTATTCGTCTTTGGAGAACCAACCAAATTAGTAGCAAGCCGGAGATAAACCTCAGCACTGATCACACTGTCTGATAAGCCTCACGAATGGTATCAGCAATGATCTTGAGACCCTGCCTCACCCTCGCTTCATCCTGCGAGTAAGTGACTCTAAGACATTCATTACGATGCGACCAATTAAGATCATCCTCGCTATCCAGACCAGGGAAAAAATGGTGACCGGGAACAACCAAAACGCCTCGCTGTTTTAATCGCTCGTACATTTCCTGGCTTGAAACCGGACAACCTTTCATCCAGACCCAGAGGAACATAGCACCCTCCACCTTGTGAAGAGCAACCGGCAAATCAGAGCACAGTGACTTGAAGTACGCCTCTGCTTTGAGCGCCTTGTCGAGATAGTATGGCCGAACCACCTCGTTACTCATCTTCAGGATCTTCCCTGAGGCAACTAAATCTCTTGCCAACATCGGACCGAAGCTTCCGGTAGCGAGATTCATCACCGCATTGACCCCGGACAAGGCCTTAATAATCTCTTCACTAGCGACAACAATACCTGTTCTCGCTGCAGGTAAACCCAGCTTCGATAAACTAAGACAAACAATGGTATTACTGTTCCAGTGCGGGGTCGCCTGACTGAAAATCAAATTTGGAAAAGGCGTGCCATACGCACCATCAATGATGAGGGGAACATCGCGTTCGCGGGCAATCTCATCAAGACGCCTTATCTCCTCATCCGTCAGCACATTCCCGGTTGGATTCGTTGGTCGTGATACACAAATCGCTCCGACTCGCTCATCAAATTCAAGAGACTGAAAATCAATTTTATATTTGAACGTTTGCTCATCGATGGTCTCGATTTCCGGACGAAACGCACGGAATATTCCATCACTCAAACCCGAGTCACTATAACCGATGTATTCAGGCGCCAAAGGCAATAAAATCTGCTTTGACAGCCCTGAGTCGTACTTGCCCGCGAACATATTGAACAGCATGAAAAAGCCCGCTTGACTGCCGTTCGTCAGAGCGACATTCCTTTTGGTCAGCCCCCAGCCATATTCCTGATTTAACAGGCTGACCATCGCGTCAATGAAATCGATTTCCCCTTGGGGTGGATCATAGATACCGATCAGGCGCTTTAAGCTCTGTCCATCCTCTGTCAGCTGGACAAGACGTTGCTTGAAAGCTTCCTCAACTTCAGGAATGTGAGCAGGGTTACCACCGCCCATCATAATGATGTCTGAACCAGAATTAAGTGCATTTCCCAAATCTTCCATCAGATTTGTAATACCGGAAGTGCCGCCTAACTTGTTGCCGAAAGAGGAGAATCGAGACATAAGCTTAACTTTAGCCACGCAAGCCGAAAAGAAATTGCATCATCCATTCCGCTACAAGTACTTCCTGAGTATCGGAACCGATCGACGCGATACCTTCCTCATATCGCTCCGCAGGATAACGTTCACGGCGCAAGCGCATCAGACGATCACTGTATTCGTTAGTGAATTCAGGGTGCCCCTGAAAACCCAAGACCTTGCCCGGGATATAAAACGCGCCATTCTCACAAAATTCGCTACCATAAATCCGCACAGCACCTTCAGGCAAAGTGGTAACCTGATCCTGATGGCTAAACAAGAGAGTGAGAGACTCAGGCATATCCTCAAAAGGCTGCGCCTGCCCCTGTTTCTGGTGTTCAATCGCACCGATACCCCAACCCTTATCAGATTTCACCGTCTTGCCGCCCAGAACGTCCGCGAGCAATTGATGTCCGAAACAGATGCCAACCATTCGAATATCCGCATCAAAAATTTCTTTCACCAAATTCCTTAACGGCTCGCGCCACGGGACATCGTCATAAACACCCGTCTTACTGCCGCTAATAAGATAGGCATCGCACTCACGAATATCCGCAGGAAATTCACCATGACATGCTTTATAAGAAACAAACTCGGGCCTCTCTGCGGATAAGCTCGTCTTTGCCAACAAGTCCTGGAACATCGATGTATAGCTAGGGAAGTCTTCAATTAACTCTGGAGCGATATCATCACAATCTAATATTCCGATTTTCATACTTCTAATCTCTTTTCTGTTTCTTTCTTTGCTCATCACCGTATAAGCTATGTTTATACGGCTAAGTTTTAAAATTCTTGGCGTCAAACCGCTACATTTATGTTTATGCCGCCGATATTTGTTTAGCTCGGCCTACTAATAGCAACTGCGATTCAAAGGGAACCACGCACATATGACACATCTACTGAGAACATTCCCGCACCTGAAAAGCGACTTCCTCGCCCCTCTAATTGCGGTAGCTTTGTCCACCTCTCTGCTGATTCCGCAGGCTTTGGCAGAAGAATCAGGTATTAGAGTTTCTGCGATTGGCACAGCCTTCGTGAAACCCGAACTAGCGAAGGTACACTTAAGTTTCGAGCACACGGCAGAAACCGCCGACATTGCCAGAGATTTTACTAGCAAACAAGTCAGCACGCTCCTAAAGTCATTGAAAGATTTTGATATTGAGCAAGATTCCCTCGATAGCAGCCAAATTAACATTTCACCCAGCTACAACTATCACGATAACAAGCGAACTCTGGAGGGTTATCAGGTCACTCGTTTCGTTAATTTTTCCCTGAACAACCTTGAGCAACTCGAGACTATGGTTGCAGCGATCACAGCCGCAGGCGCATCTCGCGTCAACAGCATACAGTTCGATGTCAAAAATGCCACAGAGGCGCATGCAATCGCCCTCGAAGATGCAATTGAAAAAACTAAAGCCGCAGCAAGTGCAATCGCAAAATCCTACGGTGCAGAACTAGGCAAAGTGCAGTTCGTCGAGCATGCGATTGAGCATAACGGAGCCCCAAAACCGGCCCCTATGCGCGCAATGGCACTTGAATCTAACAGCGATGCACCATCTGACACCTATCAAATCCAAAATATTGAATTCAGGGCGCGGGTTTCGAGCACCTTTGAACTCGACTAAACACCTTCCTTTGAAGCGTTGCTTGGCTCACCAACATTTGCCCGCTTGCCAAGCAACAGCTTTCGGTAGTACAAAAACAGCCCGCACAGGATCAAACCTGTACCTGCATAGATTCTGAACGAAATCACCTCACCATTCACCAACGCACCTAAAATCAAAGCCAGTGCCGGAGTTAACAAAGTCACCATCGCAACAGCTGCTGCACCTGCAACCTTAAGAAGAAAGAAATACGCACAGAATCCCAATAGGGAGCCGAACACAGCCAGATAAATAACAGCATAAGGAGATCTACTCTCCCAGTTCCATTCAGGCAGGTTACCATCCATGACTAGCCAGGCAAGTGCAAAGAATGGCACCGACATAAGCACGCTGCCGACCATATACTCAATATACATACCCTGATACCCAAAATCATTAA
>DAITOW010000089.1:668-10004 GCA_036833965.1 Oleiphilaceae bacterium | reverse complement strand
CATGATGGATAATCGTTCTGATCTTGAGAACCTTGGGAACTTTATTCGTATTGCCGTTGCAGTGAAAGACGGAGATATCTTCAACAAAGGCTACATGGAATCACTCAGTGAACTAAGTGATGAGGTCTTCAAACTGTCTGGCGTTGATCAGGCAGCAGTTCAATCGCTGTGGACTCCGAATGTACGCTGGGTTGAGGTGACCGAGGATGGTTTCCAGGGCGGAACGGTCATTCCGGATGATTACGACGGGTCTGAGGCTTCGCTGAATAAACTGCGTGAAAACATTCTCAAATCGGGACAGGTCGGCAAACTCGTTGCGGATAATTTTAAGTCGACCATTATTTATGCGCCGCTTCTGGATATTGATCCGGAGACAAAACTGCCTTTGGACTACAAGGACTTCTCCCAGAAACTGGAAGAAAAAATTCGTAGCAAATACGAAGCGAAGAATCCGAATATTTCTATTCATATTGTCGGCTTCGCTAAAAAAGTTGGTGATTTGATAGAGGGTATCGGAGCCATTGCGACCTTCGCTCTTGTCACGATCGGCTTGACCTTGGCCTTCCTGTTTATTTATTCACGATGTGCTATTGCGACAACTGTACCGATCGTTACCTCTATCGTTGCTGTTGTGTGGCAGCTTGGTTTGCTGAATATTTTTGGGTACGGACTGGACCCATACTCTGTTTTGATTCCGTTCCTTGTTTTTGCGATCGGCATCAGCCATGGCGTACAGATTGTTAATCAGATTGCCGTCCAACGAGCATCGGGGCTTAACGCTCTGATGAGCGCGCGAATGGCATTTCGCAATCTTGCGCGCCCGGGAATTTTGGCGCTAGTGAGTGACGCGATTGGCTTCCTGACACTCTTCTTCATTGAGATTGCGGTGATCCGGGATTTGGCCATAGCGGCCGGTCTGGGTGTTGCAGTGATTATTATCACCAATCTTGTATTGCACCCTGTCATGATGTCGTACACAGGTCTGAGCAAAGGTGGCCTGAAGCATGCCAAGAAAGTTGAGATGAGTGAGCACAAGCCTTGGCGTATGCTTTCGTTTATGTCTCACCAGAGCGTTGCGCCGATTTCGATTTTTATCGCCATTCTGGGCTGTATCATTGGTTTGTACTACCAGAAGGACTTGAAAATTGGTGACCTGGATCGAGGTGCGCCTGAGTTACGCCCTGATTCGCGCTATAACACCGACAATGCCTTCATTATCGATAACTACAGTACCAGCGCCGATGTCTTGGTGGTCATGATCAAGACAGAGCCGCAGAAGTGTTCGTCTTATGAATTGCTCGATGTTATGGATCGGATGCAGTGGAAGTTGCAAAACACCGAGGGCGTTCAGTCGACTGCCTCTCTGGTAACCGTCTCCAAGCTCGTCACCAAAGCGCTTAACGAAGGTAGCTTCAAGTGGTTTGAGCTATCTCCGGATCAACGTTTCCTTGACTCGACCTTGCAGCGCGCACCCGCAGGGCTTATCAACACGAACTGTAGTCTGACGCCTATGATTGTCTATCTGGATGACCACAAGGCCGAGACGCTGAATCGTGTTATCAATGAGATGCAGAGTTTGATCGAGGCTTATCCGAGTGAGAACTACACGTTCTTGCTTGCTGCGGGTAATGCAGGTGTTGAAGCTGCGACCAACGAAGTAATCGAAAAGGCGAAAACAGTCATGCTGCTTTCGGTTTATGCGGTGGTGAGTTTCCTTTGTTTGATCACCTTCCGTTCTCTCGCGGCAGTGATTTGTATTATTACGCCTCTCGCACTGACTTCGGTACTTTGTGAGGCCTTGATGGCTCAGCTAGGTATTGGCGTCAAGGTTGCGACTTTACCGGTTATTGCTTTGGGTGTAGGTATTGGTGTGGACTACGGTATTTATATCTACAGCCAGTTAGAAGCGAAATTGAAAGAAGGTATGATTTTGCAAGATGCCTATTTCGAAACCCTTAAAACAACGGGTAAAGCGGTTGCCTTTACCGGTGTGACCTTGGGGATTGGTGTGTGTACCTGGATCTTCTCTCCTATCAAGTTCCAGGCGGATATGGGTATCTTGTTGTTCTTTATGTTTATTTGGAACATGATCGGTTCAATGTGGCTTCTGCCTGCTTTGGCTCGCTTCCTGGTTAAGCCTAAGAAAGCAGCTTAGGTCGAACGTTGATCTTGGAAACGGTGCTTATCTCATCTATTGAGGTATGCACCGTTTCTCAATTATGGCGAGGCAGCCTTCAAAACGCGTTCTAATATCCCTTCTTGAGTTTATTTTTCGACGTAATCGTTTAGAATTCCGCCCTCTTTTATTTTCCATCATCATGTGACCCATTGTAGGGGCCACCACTGAAACGAGGTACGCATGCCAGTAATAACCCTCCCAGACGGTTCAACGCGACAATTTGATAACGCAGTATCGGTAAGTGATGTTGCAATGGATATCGGTCCCGGTCTTGCCAAAGCGACAATCGCCGGTAAGGTAAATGGAACGCTGGTTGATGCTTGTGATTTGATTGAACAGGATGCAGAGCTAAGTATCATTACTTCGCGGGATGAGGAAGGCATCGAGATTATCCGGCATTCCTGTGCTCACTTGCTGGGCCATGCGATCAAGCAATTATGGCCAGAAACGCGAATGGCGATCGGTCCGGTGATTGAAAACGGCTTTTACTACGATGTTGATCTTGAACACAGGTTAACGGATGAGGATGTTGAAAAGCTCGAAAAGCGCATGCTTGAGCTTGCGAAGAAAGATTATGAGGTCGTTAAGAAGGTTGTTACCTGGCACGAAGCTGTGGACACCTTTAAAGAGCGCGGTGAGAACTATAAGTTAGAGATTCTTGATCGCGACATCCCGCATGATGCAAAGCCTGGTCTTTATCACCACGAAGAATACGTCGATATGTGTCGCGGGCCTCATGTTCCAAACATGAAGTTCTGTCACCACTTTAAATTGATGCGCGTTTCCGGTGCTTACTGGCGTGGTGATTCAGATAACAAGCAGTTGCAACGTATTTACGGCACAGCCTTTGCCGACAAGAAACAATTGAAACAGCATTTGAACCGTTTAGCGGAAGCAGAAAAACGGGATCATCGTAAAATCGGTAAAAAGCTTAATTTGTTCCATATGCAGGACGAAGCTCCGGGCATGGTTTTCTGGCATGACAAAGGCTGGAGCATCTATCAGACAATTGAATCGTATATGCGTCAAAAGCAGCGACAGTACGGTTATAAGGAAATTAAAACGCCACAGGTAGTTGATCGAAGCTTGTGGGAGCGCTCGGGACACTGGGATAAGTTTAGTGAGCAAATGTTTACGACGCATTCCGAGAACAGCGACTTTGCCATCAAGCCGATGAACTGTCCTTGTCATATTCAGGTGTTCAATCAAGGTCTGAAGAGTTACAAAGAGCTTCCATTGCGTTTGGCAGAGTTCGGTTCGTGCCACCGGAATGAGGCGAGCGGTGCCTTGCATGGCATTATGCGTGTGCGAGGCTTCACTCAGGACGATGCGCATATCTTCTGTACTGAAGAGCAGATTCAGGAAGAGGTGGCGAAGTTTATTGACATGCTGCACGAGGTTTACGAAGACTTCGGTTTTACCGAAATCCTCTACAAACTATCGACTCGTCCAGAACAACGTGTTGGTAGCGATGAAGTTTGGGACAAAGCAGAGGATGCCTTGGCTCAAGCGCTCGATGCAAAAGAGTTGAAGTGGGATTTATTACCCGGCGAAGGTGCTTTTTACGGACCAAAAATTGAGTTTTCCCTGCGGGATTGTATTGGTCGTGTATGGCAATGCGGGACGATTCAGGTCGATTTCTCGATGCCAGGTCGTCTCGGAGCGCAGTACGTAAGCGATGATCAGGATCGCTTAACTCCCGTAATGTTGCATCGCGCGGTATTGGGTTCGTTTGAGCGATTTATCGGTATCTTGATTGAAGAGTATGAGGGCGCTTTGCCATTCTGGTTGGCGCCTGAACAGGTCGCAATTCTGAATATTACTGATAAACAGGCCGAATATTGTGAAAAATTGCGAGAAAAGCTCGAACTTGTTGGATTTAGAACGCACTTGGACTTGAGAAACGAGAAGATCGGCTTTAAAATCCGCGAGCACACAATTGCCAAGGTTCCATATTTGCTCGTTGTCGGTGACAAAGAGATGGAAAACGGGACAGTGGCAGTCCGTACTCGCAAGGGAGAAGACCTTGGAGTGATGACGCACGACGACATGATTGCGCTATTCAGTCGTGAGTTAGAGAATAAAGGACGTAGCACAGACATCGACAAGTCGGCATAAGCCTTCTTGTGCGTTGTCTTTTTGTTTTTGAATAATTGGAGATTGCGACATTAAGCGAAATAGCCAAATGGGTAAGGCGAAAAAAGCCACCATCAATGAGAATATCGAGGCGTCAGAAGTACGCCTTATCGACGAGAACGGCGAGCAGGTAGGGGTTGTCCCGATTAGTGAAGCCCTCGAGAGAGCAGAATCTGTTTCTCTTGACCTTGTTCAGATTGCCGATAGTGATCCGATTGTGTGTAAAATCATGGATTACGGCAAAAAGATATTCGAAGAGAAAAAGCAAAAGGCAGCACAGCGTAAGAAGCAGAAGCAGACTCAGGTCAAAGAAATCAAGTTACGACCAGGGACGGAAGAAGGGGATTATCAGGTAAAACTGCGCAACCTGATACGTTTCCTTGAAGCAGGGGACAAAGCCAAGGTGACAATTCGTTACCGAGGCCGCGAAATGGCCCATCAGGAGATCGGCATGAAGTTGCTCGAAAGGATCGAAACAGATCTCGAAGAGCACGGAGTAGTCGAACAGCGACCTAAAATGGAAGGTCGTCAGATGATGATGGTCATAGCCCCTAAAAAGAGAAAGTAAAACAAGCTGTAGCGTGAGCTACTTAGGCGCTTTGTTTTACTCAAATACTGATCCAATGCGGAGTGAGTTATTATGCCTAAAATGAAAGTAAAAAGCGGTGCGGCTAAACGCTTCAAAAAGACAGCCAACGGATTCAAGCATAAGCAATCCTTCACTAGTCACATCTTGACCAAAAAGTCGCCAAAGCGTAAGCGTCAGCTACGTGGTTGCAAGCAGGTTGCCGATCAAGATCAGCAATCTATCAAGCGCATGTTGCGTATCTAATTTGGTTCAAGTTTAGTTTAGGAGAACACTATGCCTCGCGTAAAACGTGGAGTTACAGCGCACCGTCGCCACAAGAAAATACTTAAGCAAGCTAAAGGTTACTATGGAGCTCGTAGTCGAGTTTTCCGCGTAGCCAAGCAAGCAGTCATCAAAGCTGGTCAATATGCATACCGTGACCGTAAGCAGCGTAAGCGTCAATTCCGTCAGTTGTGGATTGCTCGTATCAACGCTGGTGCGCGTATCAACGGTTTGTCTTATAGCCGTCTTATTGCTGGTTTGAAAAAAGCAAACGTTGAAATCGATCGTAAAGTTCTTGCAGATCTTGCTATGAACGATGCGCCTGTTTTCGCAGCGGTTGTTGAAAAGGCTAAGACTGCATTAGCAAACTAAAGCCGTAAGGGAGAGCTGTTGAAACAATTTAACAGACTCAGTAGTTCTCCCGTATCGAGCATTATGTGATAGGGGGCCTTGCCCCCTATTTTTGTATTCGGAGCACATTAAATGGAAAACCTAGATCAGCTCGTCCAAAGCGCCAATCAAGCGGTTGCAGATGCAACCACGATTGCGGAACTGGATCAGGTACGCGTTGATTTTCTCGGTAAGAAGGGGCAAATCACTGCTCTGTTAAAAAGTCTTGGCAAGCTCGATTCTTCTGAGCGACCCGCTGCAGGCGCCAGGATTAACGAAGCGAAAGAAGCTGTACTGGAAAATCTGAACGCGAAGAAAGCCTCTTTGGAGAGCTCTGCGTTGGAAGCACAGCTCATGTCGGAAGCCATCGATGTTACCTTGCCAGGACGAGGCACGGATCTGGGTGGTTTGCATCCGGTAACAAAGACGATGCGCCGTATCGAGTCGTTTTTTGCGAAAGCCGGATACTCGGTTGAGGTTGGCCCGGAGATTGAAGACGATTACCACAATTTTGAAGCCCTGAATATTCCAGGACACCATCCCGCGCGAGCGATGCATGATACGTTTTACTTTAATGCCAATACGCTTTTGCGTACGCATACCTCTCCGGTACAGGTAAGAACGATGGAGCAGGGCAAACCACCTTTCAGGATGATTTGTCCCGGACGAGTTTACCGCTGCGACTCAGATCAAACGCACACGCCTATGTTTCACCAGGTGGAAGGCTTGTTCGTTGAAGAAAAAGTAAGTTTTGCCGACCTCAAGTCGACGATTGAAGAATTTCTTCGAGTGTTTTTTGAGCGTGAATTGGAAGTCCGCTTCAGACCATCGTATTTCCCTTTTACCGAACCTTCGGCAGAAGTGGATATCGAATGGGGAAGAAACCCGGACGGTTCGATCAAATGGTTGGAGGTGATGGGTTGCGGAATGGTTCATCCGAAGGTTTTTGAAGCGAGCGGTATTGATTCTGAGAAATATTCCGGCTTCGCATTCGGTCTTGGCGTCGAGCGTTTGGCGATGCTTCGCTACGGGGTGAATGACCTGCGTATGTTTTTTGAAAACGATCTGCGTTTTCTTCAGCAGTTTAACTAAGTTTATTAAGTGGAATCTCAATGAAGTTCAGCGAACAGTGGCTAAGAGAATGGGTGAATCCTGCTATTGAAACTGAAGCACTCTTGCATCAGGTAACAATGGCTGGCCTGGAAGTTGATGGCGTCGAGGCTGTTGCAGGTGAGTTTAGCGGCGTTGTTGTGGCGGAGATATTCTCGGCAGAACAACATCCTGATGCCGATAAGCTCCGTGTCTGTCAGGTTAGCGACGGTAAAGAAACGTTCAGCGTTGTTTGTGGCGCGCCAAACGCAAGAGCTGGTATCAAGATTCCATTTGCTCAGGTAGGTGCTATCCTCCCGGGTGATTTCAAAATCAAGAAGGCAAAACTCCGGGGTGTTGAATCCTTCGGTATGCTTTGTGCCGAAGCAGAACTTGGCTTGGCAGAAGAGTCTGACGGCTTAATGGAGCTGGCAGCCGACGCACCGCTTGGTGTTTCTGTTTATGAGTGGTTGAAGCTTAATGACAAAACCATTGAAGTTGATCTGACGCCTAATCGAAGTGATTGTCTTTCGGTTGCTGGACTTGCCCGCGAGGTGGGTGTACTGAGCAAGATGGACGTTTGTGTGCCTGAAGTTCCAGCTGTTCCAGCGGTCATAGAAGATACGTTTCCGGTGACGCTGAGCGGCTCCGAAGCATGTCCGAAATACCTTGGGCGCGTTATTCGTGATGTTAATCCTGAAGCCCAAACCCCGTTGTGGATGGCTGAAAAGCTCCGCCGATGCGGCTTGCGCAGTATTGAGCCAGCCGTCGACGTGACAAACTACGTGTTGTTGGAACTTGGTCAGCCAATGCATGCCTTTGATCTAAACAAACTTGATGGCGGGATTGATGTCCGCTTTGCAAAAGATCAGGAAAAGTTGACACTTTTGGATGGTCAGGAAGTTAGTTTGCGTGATGATACTTTGGTCATCGCTGACGCGTCCGGACCACTGGCGATTGCCGGTATTATGGGTGGCCAGAATAGTGGCGTCACCAATGAGACCAGAGATGTATTTTTGGAATGTGCGTTTTTCGCACCACTGGCAATAGCGGGCAAGGCTCGTTCTTATGGTTTGCACACTGATTCATCGCATCGCTATGAGCGTGGTGTGGATTACACTCTTCAGCATAAGGCGATAGAGCGGGCAACCGCATTGCTTGTTGAGATTATGGGTGGCAAGCCCGGTCCGGTTGTAGAGGCGATTGACGAGGCGCATCTTCCCGCCGCGCGGACTGTGACATTGCGAGCAGCGAAACTTGAGTCATTGCTTGGGATTGCTATTCCTGCTGATGAAGTAAAGGATATTTTGACTCGTCTGGGTCTCGAATTGCTCGAAGAAAACGGTACGGAGTGGGTTTTCTCGGTGCCACCGTACCGTTTTGATATTTCGATTGAGCCGGATCTTGTCGAAGAAGTGGGTCGAATCTACGGTTATAACAATCTTCCGAAAACCGTGACTCAGGGCGGACTAAGCCTTATTCCGGAAGATGAGGCAGTGCAACCAATACACTTTGTTGAAGATCGCCTGGTTAGTCTCGGGTATCAGGAAGCAATTACCTACAGCTTCGTTGAGGAAGGTCTACAAAATCAGCTTAGCCCTTTGGACAAAGCTATCCCACTGGCGAATCCTATTTCGTCAGATATGGGTGTCATGAGAACTTCTCTGTGGACTGGTTTGTTGAATGCTGCGGCCTATAACCAAAAACGCCAGCAGTCGCGTATTAAACTATTCGAAACCGGACTTAAGTTCGTAGATGTCGGTGGTGATATTGAGCAAACCCGTATGCTGTCGGGAGTGGTTGTCGGTAACTCGGCAGAAGAAAACTGGTGTAATGAAAAGCGTCCGGTTGATTTTTACGACGTGAAGTCTGATTTGGAATCGCTTCTTTTCTCAATCGACAAGAACGTGCGTTTTGAACAAGGCGAAAACTCCGCGCTTCATCCGGGTCAAAGCGCCAGTATTGTGAAGGATGGTGAAATAGTCGGTTATTTCGGGAAGCTTCACCCAAAATTGCAAAAAACCTTTGATTTGAATGGCTCAGTGTTCTTATTTGAACTACGCTTAGAAGAACTTGTAAAAGGGCAAGTGCCCAATTTTACTGAGGTTTCTAAATACCCAGGGGTAAGAAGAGACTTGGCGATTCTAATAAATAGCGAAGCTTCTTATCAGGATATTCAATCGGTTGTTCGTGAGAATGCTGGTGAAAGTCTGGTTGGTCTCAAGGTATTTGATGTCTACGTTGGTGACAATTTGGGCGAGGGGCTGAAAAGCATCGCGCTTGGCTTGAATTGGCAGCGAACTGACCGCACATTAAATGATGAAGAGATTACACAGGCCTTTGACGCAGTCGTAGAAGCACTCTCGCAGAGGTTTGACGCAAAATTAAGGAGTTAGGGCATGGGAGCTTTGACAAAAGCAGATATGGCCGAATGCTTGTACGAGGAAGTAGGGTTAAACAAGCGTGAATCGAAAGAGATGGTAGAGGCTTTTTTTGAAGAGATTTGTGATGCCTTGGCACACAATGAGCAGGTAAAGCTTTCGGGTTTTGGTAATTTTGATTTGCGTGACAAGAAGCAAAGGCCGGGACGAAATCCCAAAACGGGAGAAGAGATTCCAATTTCAGCTCGACGTGTGGTAACGTTTAGACCAGGTCAAAAACTAAAAGCGAAAGTAGAAGAGTATGCTGGAAC
>DAITOW010000089.1:0-658 GCA_036833965.1 Oleiphilaceae bacterium | reverse complement strand
GTCATAATCACGAATTACCGGTTATCCCCGGAAAGCGTTATTTTACGATCGGTGAAGTAAGCGAGTTGTGCGGTGTTAAAGCGCACGTGCTTCGCTATTGGGAGCAGGAATTTCCCCAGTTGTCGCCTGTCAAAAGACGCGGTAACCGTCGTTACTATCAGCGTCAGGATGTATTGACGATCCGACAGATTCGCAGTCTTCTATACGATGAAGGCTATACCATTGGTGGCGCCAAGCAAAAACTCGCCAGCGAAGGGGAAGAAGAAACAAGTGTCCAATCTTCTCAGCTTGTGAAACAGATGATCGCAGAGTTGGAAGAGGTGTTGGAAGTTTTAAACTCCTAGTCTCTCGCTATTACAGGAAGCACGCTTTTAAGCGTGCTTTTTTTATGTCTGCAGTTTATTTATGTTTACCTCTACGTTAGAATCACCGCGTTCCAAAAACGTTCGTTTTTGGCTCTTCGGGATGTAGCGCAGCCTGGTAGCGCACCTGCATGGGGTGTAGGTGGTCGGAGGTTCAAATCCTCTCATCCCGACCAATTTTCTTTTTTGGCGCTCAGATGGACTCCCTAATCCGACTCGTTGAAATCGTTGGGCCAATCTTTTTGATTGTTCTGATCGGTTTTTTGTATGCGCGAAAGAGAAGTCCTGAGCTTAGC
>DAITOW010000088.1:0-10042 GCA_036833965.1 Oleiphilaceae bacterium | reverse complement strand
TCTCACCGTTTTTTTCAACGTTTTCTATCTCGCACTTTGTGCGAATATCGACTTTGTGCGGAGGGCATTCTTCGAGCAGCATATTGAGAATGTCTTTCGCGCTATTGTCGCAAAACAGCTCGCCGTGTTTTCGTTCGTGGTAGGGGATGCCGTGCTTTTCGACCAGAGAGATGAAATCCCATTGTGTATAGCGACTGAGTGCGGACTTCACGAAATGCGGATTACTGCAGAGGTAGTTTTCCGGCTCAACGAAATAATTGGTGAAGTTGCATCGCCCACCGCCCGACATCAGGATTTTTTTGCCGACTTTGTTCGCCCTGTCGAGAACCAGTACGGACAAGCCTTTTTGCCCGCATAAACCTGCGCACATCAGTCCGGATGCGCCACCGCCAATGACAATCATGTCAAAGAATTTGCTTTGCTTGTTCATTCCTGTGCGTAGGTTGCGGCGTTTGAAGGGAAAGGTTGATTGAGTAGTTCTGGTCCATGACCATCAACCTTGATAAACCAGATTTGCTTGTCCCAATCTCCCAGAACGATTCGCGAGGCAGGGCGACCATTCACTTCCAGACTATGAGTTGCCGGGCGGTGGGTGTGGCCATGAATCAGGGTTGTCACTTCTTGCTCTTCCATGAGTTTTATTACTTCTTCCGGAGTAACATCCATGATCTCGTTGCTTTTGTTCTGGTTAGATGCCTGACTCATTTCCCGCAGTTGGCGTGCGGTGGTGAGTCTGTCTTCCAGTGGGCGTGCGAGAAACGTTTCTATAAAGCCGGGCGCCCTTAGCATAGCGCGAAGCTTCATGTAGGCCGTATCCCGGGTGCAAAGGCTGTCGCCATGGATCAGCAGTACTTCTTCGCCATTCAAATGTATTTTGCTGGGTTCAGGAAGAACAGTGACACCCGTTTCCTGGGAAAATTGCTGGCCAATCAGGAAGTCGCGATTACCCGCCATGAAAAAGGTTTGGATGCCTTTGTCGGTGAGCGCTTTCAGGCGCGCTTTGACTTTCGCTTGTAATGGTGTGTTCTGATCATCTCCGACCCAGGCTTCAAAGAAGTCACCCAAAATATAGAGCTGGGTAGCATCCGCCTCTATTTGATCAAGAAAGTAGAAAAACGCCCCGGTAATGTCGGGGCGCGATTCTTCAAGGTGAAGATCGGAGATGAAGTAAATCATGAAGGAGCTTTACTCTTTCAATGCTAGGCTTCAGCTTCAACAATGCTTGCTGATTCGATGATGACTTCATCGACCGGCACGTCCTGGTGACCCATCTTCATAGTGGTTTTAACAGACTTGATCTTGTTGACCACATCCATGCCGTCGACCACTTTACCGAATACAGCGTAACCCCAGCCTTCTGTGGTTTCAGAGGTGTGGTTCAAGAAGTTGTTATCAGACACATTGATGAAGAACTGTGCTGATGCTGAATGTGGATCCATGGTGCGAGCCATTGCGATCGTGCCGGCGTCGTTTTTCAAGCCATTATTTGCTTCGTTCTGGATTGTTTCTTTAGTCGGCTTTTGCTGCATGTTTACATCAAAGCCGCCACCCTGAATCATGAAATTATCAATCACGCGGTGGAAAATTACGCCGTCGTAGAAGCCGTCTTTTACATAGCTTTCGAAATTTTTAGCTGTAACAGGAGCATTCTCATGGTCCAGTTCAAGCGTGATGTCACCGTAATTTGTCTTCAATAAAATCATAGGTATTCCGTATTAAATGGTTTGAGGCTTGCTCCAACATCGGCAAGCCCGAGAAACTCGTCGCGGATTGTACAGTGTTGTTTGCGGATACTAAATACTTGTATGTAAAGCCCTTTAGTTAATGTGGTTTTATTATTCTTGTTATTTGTGGCAATTGGTTTGTTTTGATCGCTCTAAGCTTCTATCTTTAGAGTAAGTGAATGTCGTTTTAGAACAATAATTTAGTTAAGTTGGGATGGATATGCTGTTGGATGCACCGCTTACTGGTTTGAATTACGCCCGGATAAAGGCAAATCTTGGTAATACTTGTGTTGTACCGAAGTCTTTGGCTCAGGTAACTACAATTGAAAAGGCGCAAGAGGTCGATCCCGAAAGTGTCGGCATGACCCATCGCAATGTTCAGGAAATCTGGACCTCTGTCGAAAATGTTTACCGGACAGGCGCGCATCCGGCCATTTCACTGTGTGTTCGGCGAAAAGGAGAGATTATCCTTCACCGGGCAATAGGTCATGCTTTTGGGAATGGGCCAACCGATCACGCGGGTGACCCAAAGGTTTTGATGCGGCCTGAAACCCCCATTTGTTTTTTCTCGGCGTCAAAAGCGGTAACCGCCGTACTGATGCATATGTTGAATGAGCAGAAGCTGATCAATTTGCATGATCCAATTAGTTTTTATCTGCCTGAGTTTGCCAAGCGGGGCAAGAAAAATATCACCATACATCAGGTGCTTTCTCATCGCAGCGGTATACCCGGTTTGCCTGAGGGTTTGCCTGTGGAGACTCTTTGGGATAACGACACGATTTGGCATTTGCTGTGCGATGCGGAACCGAGTTCCCCTCGAGGAGACAAGCTTGCCTATCACGCTCTGACGGGAGGCTATATTCTTGAGCGTGTAGTGAACGTGGTGACCAATGAGAGTATTCAGGCCTTGTTGGATAAGCGTATTCGCAAGCCGATGGGCATGAAGTATTTTTCCTATGGCATTGACGATAAATATGCTGATCGTGTCGCCAAAAACTATGCGATGGGTATCAAGCCATTCTTTCCAATATCTGCATTGATCAAGAGAGCCTTGGGTGGACCGCTGGATCAGGTAGAAGAAGTGACTAACGATCCTCGCTTTAAACAGGCAGTGATTCCGGCAGGCAACATTATGGGAACGGCGGAAGAGATGAATCGTTTCTTTCAGATGATGCTTAATGGCGGTGTCTGGAACGGTAAGCAGGTGGCCAAGGAAATCACGATTCGTCGCGCTGTTCAGGAGGTTGCTTCTGTTCAATTTGACCGAACCTTGATGTTGCCCATGCGTTACAGTGCGGGGTTGATGCTTGGAGGTAAACCTGTGGGCATTTGGGGTTTGGATAGCTCGGCAAGCTATGGTCACATTGGTTTGATTAATAAAATGGCCTGGGTTGATCCCAAACGTGAGCTGACTGTTTCGTTGATGAACAGCGGGATTCCCATTGTCGCCAACAACATTCCCTCTCTGGCGCGTTTTGTAAATACGATTGCTAATAACTGCTCGGTAACAAGCGCATAATCGCCTATTCTCGCTAGCCGGTATTCCGGCTATAATGCGCGCCCTTTCTATTGTTAGCATTGCGTCACTAGGTGAATCATATATATGTCGGACTCCGCACCAACAAAGTCTAAGCACTTTCTCGAAAACATCATTGAAGAGGATTTGGCGTCCAATAAGCATGGCGGTCGTGTTGTAACGCGTTTTCCGCCAGAGCCAAATGGCTATCTGCATGCAGGGCATGCACGCTCAATCTGGTTGAATTTTGGTTTGGCGGAAGCTTACGGTGGCGAATGTAATTTGCGTTTTGATGACACCAATCCCGAGAAAGAGAGCCAGGAGTACATCGACGCAATCCAGGAAGATGTGCGCTGGTTGGGCTATGAATGGGCGGGCGAGCCAAAGTATGCCTCAAGTTATTTTGATCAACTTTATGATTGGGCTGTTTATCTTGTAGAGCAAGGCAAGGCTTATGTATGTGAGTTGAGTGCGGAGCAGGCGTCCGAGTATCGTGGTTGGGCAACCAAGCCCGGCAAAGACAGCCCCTATCGTGATCGGACAGTAGAGGAAAATCTGGCTCTGCTGGAGAAAATGCGAGCAGGTGGTTTTGACGAAGGTGCGGCTACATTGCGCGCCAAGATCGATATGGCTTCGCCGAATATGAACCTTCGAGATCCGATCTTGTATCGAATTCGGAAGATTCCACATCATCAAACAGGCGACAAGTGGTGTATTTATCCGAGTTACGATTTTGCGCATGGGCAAGAGGATGCAATCGAAGGGATTACTCATTCGATCTGTACGCTTGAATTTCAGGCGCATCGCCCTCTGTATGATTGGTTTGTTGAGAATTTGCCGGTGCCATCCAAGCCTCGTCAATACGAGATGGGGCGTTTGAATCTTAATTTTACGGTGACCAGTAAGCGCAAATTGAAGCAGCTTGTTGATGAAGGGCATGTTTCCGGCTGGGATGATCCTCGCATGCCAACGATTTCCGGAATGCGTCGTCGCGGGTTTACTTCGCGGGCCTTTAAGCGTTTTTGTGAGATGATCCCGGTTAGTTCCAAGAACAACAGTGATGTTGATTTTGCTGTGGTAGAAAAAGCAATTCGTGATGATCTGAATGAGCATGCGCCGCGAGCGATGTGTGTGATGGATCCTCTTAAAGTTACGGTCATTAACATTGCTGACGCTGATGCCGGTCTGGAAATGCGCGCCGCGAATCACCCAAACAAGCCGGAGTTGGGAGAGCGGGTGATTCCATTTTCAGAAACGCTATATATTGAGCGTGATGACTTCAATGAAGATGCATCGTTATCGCGGAAAAAATTCAAGCGGCTTGTTAGTGGCGATTATGTGCGTTTGCGCAGCGCCTATATCATTAAGGCCGAAGAGGTCGTCAAGGATGCTTCTGGCGAAATAGTTGAACTCAAGGTCTCTCTCGTGCCTGGTAGTGTCGGTGAGAATGTAGAGGGTGTTAAGCCTCGTGGTGTGATCCATTGGGTTTCCGCAGAGCATGGCGTCAAAGCGACAATTCGCAATTATGATCGTCTGTTTGCGCATCCGAATCCTGATGCGGGGGAAGAGGATTTCATTTCATACCTTAATCCGAAAAGCTTTGAAGAGACGGAAGGTGTGATCGAACCAGCTTTGTTGGCAGCCGCACCAGAACAAAGCTTCCAGTTTGAGCGAGAAGGATATTTTGTTGCCGATCGTTACGATCACAAAGAAGGACAGCCGGTGTTCAATAGAACGATTGGTTTGCGAGATGTGTGGAGTGATAAGTCGTGAGTGTGATGAAAATTAAACTCCATAATACCCTGACAGGTAAGAAGGAAGAGTTCGTCCCGATTGAGTCTAACAAGGTACGAATGTATGTCTGCGGCATGACCGTCTATGACTACTGCCACATTGGTCATGCCCGGGTGATGGTCGGTTTTGATGTGATTACGCGTTTTTTGCGCCATGCCGGTTACGAAGTGACTTACATAAGAAATATCACTGACGTTGACGACAAGATCTTTAATAGAGCCAATGAAAATGGCGAAGCGTTTGATGCGCTCACTGCGCGGTTTATTGATGCGATGCATGAGGACGAGCGGGCGCTAATGGTGCTTCCGCCAGATCAGGAGCCCCGGGCAACTGAGCATATGGCGAATATTATCAAGATGACGGAGACCTTGATCGAAAAGGGCTATGCCTACGCCGCAAGTAATGGCGATGTTTATTATCGGGTTAAAAAGTTTGATGGCTACGGTAAGCTCAGCAAGAAAAATATTGACGATTTGCAGGCCGGAGCGCGTGTAGATATTGAGGAGTTAAAAGAAGATCCTCTGGATTTCGCGCTATGGAAGTCAGCAAAAGAAGGGGAGGCTTACTGGGATTCTCCCTGGGGTAAGGGGCGACCTGGCTGGCATATTGAATGTTCTGCCATGTCGACCTGTTGTCTGGGGAACACCTTTGATATCCATGGCGGTGGCCCTGATCTAAAGTTCCCGCATCATGAGAATGAAATTGCGCAGAGTGAAGCTGCGACTGGCGAGACTTACGTTAATTACTGGATGCATGCTGGTGCGGTTCGCGTCAATAAGGAGAAGATGTCCAAGTCTCTTGGCAACTTCTTTACGATCCGGGAGGTGCTGGAAAAATATGCGCCAGAGGTCGTTCGTTATTTCTTGATCTCCAGTCAGTACCGTAGTCAGATAGATTATTCGGAGTCGAGTCTGGCTGAATCGCAAAGCGCGCTTGATCGAATGTATCAATCGTTGCGTGGTCTGGATGTTGTTGAGAGCGAATTGGAAAGTTCGTATCTTGATCGCTTTAACATGGCGATGGCAGATGACTTTAATACACCTGAAGCTCTGGCGGTCATGTTTGATCTGGTGAAGGCGGTTAACTCGAATCGTGAAACGGATGCCGATATGGCGAACAAGCTTGCATATACCCTGAAGTATCTGGGAGGTGTGCTTGGTCTTCTGCAGTCTAATCCGGAAGAGTACTTCAAGCAGGCGCCATCGCAAGAGGGTGGTTTATCCGGGGATGCTATCGAAGCCTTGATTGCTCAGCGCACTCAGGCGCGCGCCGATAAAAACTGGGCGGAGTCGGATCGTATTCGTGATGAATTGGCAGCGCAGGGTATTGTTCTAGATGACAGTAAGGGTGGAACAACCTGGCGCAGAGGCTGACATAGAGCGATTATTTGTCTATAAAAAAGGCGACCGGAAGGTCGCCTTTGTTGTTTGTGCTGTCTCTTAGTCGTGTAAGTGCTCGGCTGCGTACAGTGTGTTTTCCATAAGTGTGGCTACGGTCATTGGACCAACACCGCCTGGAACCGGAGTGATCCAGCCGGCCCGTTCTTTGGCAACATCATACTCCACATCGCCAACCAAGCTTCCATCGTCAAGGCGATTGATACCCACATCGATTACAATAGCACCGGGTTTTATCCATTCACCTTTTACAAGGCCAGGTTTTCCGGCAGCAACCACAACTATGTCCGCTTGCGAGACTTTTTCGGGAAGGTTGCGTGTAAAGCGGTGTGTTGTGGTTACTGTGCAGCCGGCTAAAAGTAGTTCCAGACCCATTGGTCGGCCAACTATATTAGAGGCGCCAACGATGACTGCATCCTTGCCTCTAATTGTTTGTCCTGTGCTTTCAAGGAGCGTCACGATGCCTTTGGGTGTGCAAGGGCGCAGCAATGGGAGGCGTTGCGCTAGCCTTCCGAGGTTGAACGGATGAAAGCCATCCACATCTTTGTCCGGCTTGATGCGCTCTAAAAGAGCATCGCTATTAAGGTGTTTGGGAAGAGGTAGTTGAACTAGGATGCCGTCAATCTCGGGAGATTCGTTGAATTCGTCGATCAGCTTTTCCAGTTCTTCCTGTTGCGTAGAGGAAGGAAGGACAACTGCTTCGGATTTGAAACCGATCTTTTCGCAGGCGTTCGTTTTATTGCGAACGTATACCTGCGAAGCGGGGTCGTCGCCCACCAGAATCACGGCAAGACCGGGTCGGCGTTTACCGCTACTTACACGGAGTTCGACTTGTTTTGCGATTTCGTTCTTCAGGTCCTCGGCAATTTTCTTGCCGTCTATAATCTTTGCGCTCATTGAAATACTTTTGGCACTTAAAGCGTGCGGTAGCTAAATCAGGGCGCGCATTTTCTCATGCTCTTTTGATAATAAAAAGGGTTTTGCTGATGTAAGTGAAAGAGGATTTGTGGCTTAAAAATAATTTGGCTTTTTCACGTTATAAAATGTTGACGGGCTCAAAAACCGTCTGTATTATTCGCGCCATCTTGTGAGGGGTAACCCAAACTTGATTAGTCGGGGTATAGCGCAGTCTGGTAGCGCGCCTGCTTTGGGAGCAGGATGTCGGGAGTTCGAATCTCTCTACCCCGACCAATTCTACAGCAAGGTAACAGGTAGAATCTGGGTTCGAGCGCCCGTAGCTCAGTTGGATAGAGCAACGGCCTTCTAAGCCGTCGGTCGTAGGTTCGAATCCTACCGGGTGCGCCAATTTGGCCGAATCCGAGTAGTGGTGGGCGTAGCTCAGTCGGTAGAGCTCAGGATTGTGATTCCTGCGGTCGAGGGTTCGATCCCCTTCGCCCACCCCAATCCCTGTTACAAGCGTGAGGGCAATCTTCACGGGTTTAGTAGATATGTGCGAGTGTGGCGGAATTGGTAGACGCGCTAGATTTAGGTTCTAGTGTCTTACGGCGTGGGAGTTCGAGTCTCCCCACTCGCACCATGTTCTACTTGGTTTGCAAAGTTTTTCCTCAATAATCTACCCTGTCACGCTTTATGTGAACAAAGTGCTTGCCAAGTCTTGGTGTGGCTCTTACTATTCGCCCCCATTATTTTTTACTGTGCAGATTCTGCGTGTGCAGAATCTGTGATGATTTGAATTTTTGAGTATTTGAGTTGAGGAATTTCCATGCAAGTTTCTGTTGAGACAACATCTTCCATTGAGCGTCGCGTTACTATTGGCGTTCCAGCAGAGCAAATCGAAAAGGAAGTGGAGCAGCGACTGCAGCAAACAGCTCGTACTGTCCGTTTGAACGGCTTCCGTCCCGGCAAAGTTCCTCCAAAAGTTGTTAAGAAGCGTTTTGGTGCACAGGTGCGTCAGGAAGTGATTGGCGAGCTCATGCGTAACTCATACATCGAGGCGTTGGGCAAGGAAGGTATTTCTCCTGTTGGCTACCCCAAGTTTGAGCCAAAGCAAACAGAAGAAGGCAAGGATTTCGAATTTGTAGCAGTTGTAGAAGTTTATCCTGAGATAGAAGGTGTCAACGTAGAAGGTATCGAACTAGAGAAACCAACTGCTGAGATTAAGGATAAAGACGTTAAGGAAATGATTGAGGTTTTGCGCCGTCAGCACGGTACGCCAAAGTCCGTTAAGCGTAAGTCGAAGAAGAAAGATACCCTGGTTGTAGACTTCAAGGGCTTCATCGGTGATGAGCAGTTTGAGGGCGGTTCAGCTGAAGATCAACGTATCACGCTTGGCTCTGGTCAAATGATCCCTGGTTTTGAGGACGGTTTGATTGGTGCGAAGGCGGGTGAAGAAGTTGAATTGAATGTGACCTTCCCTGAAGATTACGGTAACAAAGAACTTGCCGGGAAAGAGGCGCGTTTCGAGGTTTCCGTTAAAGATACGGTTGAAATTGTACTTCCGGAAATGGATAAGGAATTTTTCAGCAAGTATGGCGTTGAGTCGGATGACGAAGAAGCGTTCAAGGCAGAAGTTGTTAAGAATATGGAGCGTGAGCTTAAGAACGCGGTTTCTAACAACTTGAAGCAACAGATGGTTGCAGCGCTGGCATCTCAAAATGACATCGAGATCCCTGAATCTATGATTGCTCAGGAAATTGATGCGATGAAGCGTGAGGCGGTGCAGCAGTTTGGTGGCGGTCAGGATATGGATCTGTCGCAACTCCCTAACGAGTTGTTTTCCGAGCAAGCGACAAATCGCGTTAAAACAGGATTGCTGTTTGCCGCGATTGTGAAAGAAAACGATATCAAGGCGGATGCATCTAAGGTGGATGAAAAGATTCAAGAGATCGCATCTACCTATGAAACCCCAGAAGAAGTTGTGGCTCACTACAACAAGCCAGAGAACCGTTCTCAGGTTGAAGCCGTAATTGTAGAGGATGCTGTGGTTGAGTTGTTGCTAGATAAAGCCAAGGTGAAAAAGAAGAAGATGTCATATCAGGAAGCAGTCCAGGCTGCGAGCGCGCAGGGCTAAAATTTTAAAGCGCGAACCTGAAGAAGACGTTTTTTTCAGCTACACTTAAAAACAGCCGGTTTTATACCGGCTGTTTTTGATTTAGGGCTTGAAAAAAGCTCGACTAACCACGATGTAGGGTAAGGAAGAGACGAATGAGCAACAGGGGTACTATGAGCGAATCACCAACAATTATTACAAATAGTGGCCTTGTGCCAATGGTTATTGAGCAGACGGCGCGTGGTGAGAGGTCGTTTGACATTTATTCGCGCCTTTTGAAGGAGCGAGTGATCTTTCTGGTTGGTCAGGTTGAAGATCACATGGCGAATTTGGTTGTAGCTCAGTTGTTGTTTCTCGAGTCGGAGAATCCCGACAAGGATATTCACCTTTACATAAACTCCCCGGGTGGGTCAGTGACCGCCGGTTTGTCAATCTATGACACGATGCAATTTATCAAGCCTGACGTTTCGACTTTGTGTATTGGTCAGGCCTGCAGCATGGGGGCTTTTTTGTTGACCGGTGGTGCCAAGGGTAAGCGTCATTGTTTGCCGAATGCCCGTATGATGATTCACCAGCCGCTTGGAGGGTATCAGGGGCAGGC